>JANRLZ010000379.1:0-1854 GCA_033762055.1 Saprospiraceae bacterium | reverse complement strand
CGGCTTGGCCTGCCCGCACGTATTCGCCCGCATTGCGCACGAAAAGTCGGTCAATCCTGCCCGTAAGCCTTGCGGCCACTGTGTTGATGCCGCTTTGATTTTCGCGCAGCGTTGCGGCAAGGGAGATTTCATCGCCCAGCGGCTGCAGCCGCACCGTGTCGATCTGGATGTTGGCGAGCCTGATCTGTTCGGCACTGAGTTTCACCTCGTTCTCCTTTTTGCCGGGGGCGGTTTCTACCCGCACCAAGGGCATTTTGCAGATGGGGCAAGGGCCGGGTTTTTGTTCTGCGACCTGCGGATCCATGGAGCAGGTGTAATAGACGTTTTCTTCTACCGGCACCGGGACAGGTTTGCCGCAGGCGACCAATAAAAGTATTGCAGCAAACAGACTGTGTTTACTAAGCTTTTGAAGTTTAGTAAACATCATCGCGCTAATTATTTCTAAAGTATTCATTATCAATTATTTTACTTTGACAAAACTCTCGCTGTCCATCAGCAGTTGCGCGTTTTGAGCGATTTCATCGTCAGGTGAAAGCCCTGTTGTCACTTCCAGCATCTTTCCGGAACGGTGACCTGTACCGATTTTCCGCGACCGAAAGCCCCCCGCTGTTTTTACAAAGACGATTTTGCTTCGGCCCAAATCAATGGCTGCCGATGCCGGGATCCAGAGGGCCGAGCGACTTCCTGCCTGCACGGTGGCGGTGAGCAAGGTGCCGGGCTTGAACCTTTCGCCGGGATTGGGCAGATACACCCGGACCCGAAGATTTTTGCTCCCGGAGCCGTACATTGGTTCGATGTAGTCGATTTTCCCCCGGAACGGTTCGGCAAACGATTCGATGTGCAATTCGACCGCCTGGCCGACGTTCAACGACTGCACCGCCGACGGGTAAAATTCGAGTATCGCCCACACGGTCGCCAGACTTTGCAAGCCGAACAGCCGCTGACCGGGTTGGACATACATGCCTTCTTTCAGAGAAAGTTCGGCGGAAGTAGCGGTGGAGGATGGGGGCGGGGCGGGGTTTTGTGCAGACTTAGCATCGTTCATGCCACCGCCGGGCATGGTTCTGGCCGGGCCTCCGCCGGGGTTTTCGACAAGCAAGCCGGCGTAGGGGCTGAACACCGGCAGCGAAAGGAGCGGTTTTCGGCTGGTTTCCACATCGCTGATTTGCCCGACGGTCAGGCCAAGCAGGGAAAGGCGGCGGCGGGCATTTTCGAGCAGGGTCGCGTTGTTGAGGTCATTTTCTTTCAAAAAAATCAATTCCTGTTGCGCGGTGGCAATCTCAGGGCTGTAAATGTCGAGCAGTCGCTGGCCTTTTTGCACGGGCTGAAAGGGGTAGCGAACATAGAGCCGCTCGATACGGCCGCCGTAACGCGCCGATACTGCGTTGACTTTTCGGGCATCGTAGGTTAGGTAGCCGGGCGCTTCGATGCTAATGGAGAAGGATTTATGTTCTGGGCGGATGGTCGCGGTGGCGCTTAGTACATATTCGTAGGTAGGCTTTAAAATAATGTCGCTGCTGTCCAGCCCGGCGGCACGGGCTGTGTGGTCACTTTCTTTTTTAACCAGGTCCATGCCGCAAATAGGGCAACTGCCCGGCGCGGCGCGCAGGATTTCCGGGTGCATCGGGCAGGTGTAAACGGCTTTTTCTTCGGCATTGTGGCTTTCGTGCGCGGTCTTTTCTTCCGGGATGTGTCCCTCATGCCCGGCGTTTTTTTGCCGGCAGGTCACCGCCAAGGCAAGCACGAGCAATCCAAAGGCGATCAGTTTACCGTTGTTCCAGTTCTTTTTCATAGTCGGTGCGGGCGAGCAGGAGTTGTTGCAGGAGGTCAAGTTGGCTGAGGCGGCTCATTTTG
>JANRLZ010000378.1:0-6032 GCA_033762055.1 Saprospiraceae bacterium | reverse complement strand
CACTATGATTTCTTCGATGACCGCTTCTTTCAACGTGGCAATGGTGGCCTCGATCAGATCTGAGCGGTCATACGCCGTTTTGAATTTAACGCCGGGCGGCAGGCCTTTTTCCACGTCGCTCAGTTTTGCTTTCAAGCGGTCAATCACATCCTTCGCATTTTCTCCGTACCGCATCACGACGATGCCGCCCACTTTCTCGCCTTCGCCGTTTTCTTCGACAATGCCCAGGCGGAGTTCGCCGCCCATTTGCACGGCTGCCACGTCGCGTACTTTTATGGGAATAGAATTGATGGTTTTGAGCGTGATGTTTTCAATTTCCCGGATGTCTTTAATATAGCCTAATCCCCGAACGATGTACCCGATGTCCGACTGCTCGAACTTCCTTCCGCCCACGTCGTTGTTGTTCGTTTTTATTTTTTCGGCGATCTCCATGATGGTGATGCCGTAATAATTGAGTTTCAAAGGGTCAACCACCACCTGGTATTGCTTCTGGAAGCCGCCATACGAGGCCACTTCGCTCACCCCTTTCACGGTTTGCAGCGCAAAACGGATGTACCAATCCTGCAATGCCCGCAACTCGCCCAAGTCATATCCCGGTGCATCGAGGGTGTACCAATAGACGTGCCCCAAACCCGTCCCGTCGGGGCCGAGCGTGGGTGTGATTCCTGCGGGGAGCAGTCGTTGCGCGTAATTCAGGCGTTCCAGCACCCGCGTCCGTGCCCAATAAATATCCACTTCGTCCTCAAAAACCACGAACACAAAACTCATCCCGAACATGCTGTTGGCGCGAATATTTTTCACCTTCGGAATGCCCTGCAAATTACTCACGAGCGGATAAGTGACCTGGTCCTCCATGATTTGCGGACTGCGCCCCATCCATTCGGTGAAAATGATGACCTGATTTTCCGACAGATCGGGGATGGCATCCACGGGCGTGTTCTTTACCGCGTAAATCCCGTACACGGCAACAGCCGCAGCCATCAGCAAAACGACGATGCGGTTTTTTAAAGACCAGGTGATGAGTGCATCAATCATAGTTTTTCATTTTGAAAAAATGCTAAATGTTTGCCCAGCCGAATAAGTATCATGGTCAGCAGACCAGTCCCGATACTCACCGCCCAATCGGCTGCCGACATAGGTGCGACGGAAAGGGCCGCCCGTACGGGTCCAATTTGATACAACCCTATGATAATGAAAATACAAGCAGCAAGGGCATACCAAACGTATTGGTTGCGGACAACCTCGGTGCGCCAAAATGGAGCGTCAATTGAACCCATATTGAAAACATGGAACAACTGACTGAAAATCAGCGTGAAAAACAGGATGTTGTTGCAGCGTTGCACCAACCAATCATCGCCGGCATGAATAAAAAAGTGACTGAAATATACGGCTCCGATAGTGCCTGCCGATAATACAATGGAATAAAAAATAATCCTTCGCCAACGCGCCCGGTCAATGATTGGCTCATCCGGGTTGCGTGGCCGATGCACCATGACACCAGGGCTGCCGGCCGTAACACCCAATGCCAGCGCGGGCAGCACGTCCGTGACAAGATTGATGAATAAAATTTGAAGGGGTTTCAATTGAAAATGCAGAAAGAGCAACGAAACGGAGGCTATTACAAGCAATTCGCTCAAATTGCAGGACAACAGGAAAACGACAAATTTTCGGATGTTGTCAAAAATAACACGCCCCTGCCGGATGGCAGTAACGATGCTGGCAAAACTATCGTCGCGCAGCACCATGTCGGCTACTTCTTGTGCAACCTGGGTGCCACGCTGCCCCATGGCAATGCCGATGTCGGCTTTTTTGAGCGCGGGCGCATCGTTCACGCCGTCGCCGGTCATGCCCACGATGGCTTTGCGTTCCTGGAAAACGCTTACCAAATCGAGTTTTTGTTTGGGGCTGACCCGAGCGAATATTTTCGTGGCTGCCCAGCGCGATTTGTCCGCCGTGCTGAGTTTCTCGAAATCCGGCATATCCTTTCCCAGCACCACCTCTGTCTCCTCGGAATCTATGATGCCCAGCTGCCTGCCGATGGCCTTAGCGGTGGCGGGGTGATCGCCGGTGACCATCACCACTTCGATGCCAGCCTCCCGGCATTCACGGATGGCGGCGGGAATCTCTTTTCTCGGCGGGTCTATCAATCCAAAAAGCCCGGCAAAAACCAGATTTTCGGTCAGGTTCTTCGAGGTTTTCGCATCTGATTTGAAAGCGCCTGCAATGACTTTCATTCCCGAAGAAGCCATTTTTTCCGCCTCGGCGAGCCATGTTTTCCGATGCTGTGGGGTCATCGGGACGTTTTTATCAGCATTGAGCAGGAAGGAGCAACATTCCAATAAATCTTCGGCGGCGCCTTTGGCAAAAACCATGTTGCCTTCCGGGGTCTTGTGCTGTGTCGCCATAATTTTGGTTTCGGAAGAGAAAGGCATTTCCGACAGTTTTGGGCATTGAAGGCGACGGCCGTTGATGTCTTCGCCTTGCCGGAGTGCGAATTTGAGCAGCCCTGTTTCGAGCGGATCGCCAATTTCGGTAAAATCTCCTTTGCGGGCAGCAATGTCGGCGTTGTTGCACAAGATGGCGATTTGCAGGAGGCGGTCATACTGCGCTTTGGGTAAGCGGCCGGCAGGAAGCGATGTTTCATCGTCGCGTTTTGCCCAGGCGCCACCCGGCGAGGCGAGCGCTTCGACCTCCATTTTGTTTTGCGTGAGCGTCCCGGTTTTGTCGGTACAAATGACCGTAGTCCCACCCAGCGTTTCCACCGCCGAAAGTTTGCGCACAATCACATTGTGGCGAGCCAGCCGGAGCATTCCCTGGGCCAGGGCGAGAGTAGCCACGATAGGCAAACCTTCCGGCACGGCGGCTACGCCCAGCGCAATAGCGGTTTCGAGCATTTCCACAATCGGTTTTCCGCCAATTACACCTACGGCAAAAATGACGGCCACCAAGCCTATGGTAATTTTTATGAGGCGGCCGCTGAACGCAGCAAGCTTCTTTTCCAATGGCGTGGCAGCCTGGTCAGAAGTGCCGACGAGATGGGCGATTTTACCCAATTCGGTATTCATGCCAGTAGCGGCAACTACGGCCCATCCATTGCCTTTGGTAACGAAAGTCCCTTTAAAAAGCAGGTTCGACTGTTCTGCTAAGGGCGTGTCGGCAGGCAATACGGCGGGCGCTTTTTCTACCGGCACGCTCTCGCCTGTAAGAGAGGCTTCGTCCAATTGTATTTGAGCACTGTTGTAGAGGCGGGCGTCGGCGGGTGTCATGTCTCCCGCTTCGAGGTAAATCACGTCACCGGGCACAAGCATTTCGCTGTTGATTTCCGTCAGGCTGCCATCTCGAAGCACTTTGACGGAGATAGAAACCATTTTTTTCAAGGCGTCCATGCTGCGCCCGGCCTGAAATTCCATGTAAAATCCGATGACAGCGTTGATGAAAATCACCACCAATATGGCAATACCGTCCAGCCATTCCTGAAAGGCAAACGACAACCCTGCTGCAACGACCAACAGCAGTACGATGGGGCTTTTAAATTGTCTCAAAAAAATCACCCAGGCAGGTGTTTGTTCGCTTTGGGAAATGGCGTTTGGACCAACGGATTCCAACCGTGCGGCTGCTTCCGCTGCCGAAAGGCCGTGAACGGTATCCGCAACCAGGCGAGAAAACAATTCGTCTTCCCGCAAAGCCCAGATGGGGATGTTTGATTCGTTCGGTACCTCTTTTTTATTACTTTTTACCATAGCAAATGATGGTTTGATATTATTCTGATATGGCCGTCGCCAGCATACCTGCGACGTCAATGCGATTGGAGGGGTGTTGAATCGTATTGCAACTGATAACCTCGGCAGCCCCGGCAGCAACCAAATCGTCGTAAGCGTTGCCCGCGAATACCGGGTGTACGCCGATACAGACCGGCGCGGCCATGCCTGCGACACGAAGATGCCCTACCGTTTCTATCATGGTATGGGCGGTCGAAATGATGTCGTCCACTAACACCGGGGTACGACCCTGGTATGCCGCCACAACAGGTTTTGAGACTTCCACTTCGCGGTCGCCGTGGCGGACTTTTTCAAGCACAAGAAAAGGCGCGTCCGCTGCTGCCGCTACCTCCGATACCCATTGCTCACTTTCACTATCGGGCCCAATGATGATGGGGTTGGCGATATTTTGCCGGATCCAGTCGGACAACAGCCGCGCGGCATGGATGACTTTGCAAGGGATGGAATAGAGTTCCGACATGGAACCATGCCGGTGCAGGTGTGGGTCAATGGTGATGAGCCGGTCCAGAAAAGAGGAGAGCAGCGTGGCAAAATAATCGCTTGTGACCGCCTCGCCGGGATTGAACACCTTGTCCTGGCGCATATAGGCTAAATAAGGGGCTACCAGTGTGACCGATTGCGCGCCGCTGTCTTTCAACAATTTTGTTAAGTAATAAAGGGGCAAAATCTTGTCGTCGGGCTGAAACAAGGTGCAGACAATTACGGTATGTAGCCCTTTTACTTCGCAAAGAAGCCGGACATAACTTTCCCCGTCCGGGAAACGGCGAACCGTAAACGCGCCCAATCCGGCATCCAAATGGCGGGCTATGCCACGCGCCAGAACCGTATTTCCGGGCAATGCAAATATTTTCATAATTGAAAATTTGAAATTACTTACGAGGTCAAAGATTGGAGTCAGGTAAAATCTCATTTTCACACCAACGACTCTCCTCGAAACAATTGAGATTTTCAATGGTCGTGGCAGCGATATTATGGAGTGCCGTTTCTGTTAAAAAAGCTTGATGTGCAGTTATCAGCACATTTTTGAAAGTCATCAAGCGGGCGATGGTATCATCCAGCAATACATCTTCCGAATGGTCTTCAAAAAAAAGCCCCTCTTCCTCCTCGTAAACATCCAGCCCAACACTGCCGACCCGACGTTTTTTGAGTGCGACGATCAAATCTCTGGTATTGATCAAGCCGCCGCGGCTGGTGTTTATGAGCATCACACCGGGCTTCATAAGCGACAAGCGATTTTTGTCAATCAAATGTTTCGTTTCTTCCCGTAGCGGCACGTGAAGCGTAATGATGTCGGCGGTTTGGCAAATTTTGTCCAAAGTCGTGTAAGTCACCCCGTATTGTGCGACGAGGGCGGGGTCAGGTGCAGGGTCGCAAGCCAACAGGCGGCAGCCGAAACCGTGCAGGATTTTGGCGACGACAGCGCCGATTTGTCCTGTGCCGACGATGCCGACAGTTTTCCCGTTCATGTCAAAACCAACCAGGCCGTCGAGAGAAAAATTCAACTCCATGATGCGCTGGTGCGCCCGGATGAGATTCCGGTTCAGCGCAAGCATCATACCCACCGTATGCTCGGCAACGGCGTAGGGTGAATACGCGGGAACCCGCGAAACCCGCATATTATGCTGCCAGGCTAATTTTAAATCAACGTGGTTAAACCCGGCAGAGCGAAGAGCGATAAATTCAATCCCGATTTCATGAAGACGCTGCAAAACTTGGTGCCCTGCTGTGTCGCTGACAAACAGCGATACAGCCCGACAACCTGTTGCCAACAGGCACGTGTTTGCAGTCAGCCGGGTGTCGATAAAAATCAGGTCGTGACGACCGGCATTGGCATTGACAAGATGGTCTCGTTCAAAACGATGGGTGCTGAATATGGCAGTTTTCATGCGATTTGAAGTTTTTGTTCCGCTTGCAAAATATTTTCGATGCCTTTCAGCAAGGCATTCTTCCCACCAACTTTCCCGATGTCTTTTAAGGTGGTTTCTGAAAAATATTGAATGAGTTTCATGATTCTTAATAGTTTACAAGTTTAACTGCCCGTACCAACTGTTCACCAAATAGAGACGACCAGCAATTCAGGCAGGTATGGAAAAACTTCGAGCTTTAATTTTTTTAAAGTTTCGGCGTGTTCCACTAGTTCTTGTTGTTTAGTTACCAACTGTGACTTATCTCGGCTTGGAGTATCCGATAGGATATCCTCCAAAAAAGCCTTCATCTCCGGCAATATTTCTTTTTGAAAAACCGCGAAAGCAT
>JANRLZ010000377.1:0-2462 GCA_033762055.1 Saprospiraceae bacterium | reverse complement strand
TCCAGGTCGCCGTCGTTGTCAAAATCACCCCATGCATTGGCAAGAAAACCGGCTTGCAGGGTAAAAGGGGTACTGGTTGCAATATATCCGTTCGGTGTGTTGACGTAAAAGCGCGTGGGCGCCCCGGCATAATTGGTCAGGCAAATGTCGAGATCGCCATCGTTGTCAAAATCAATGGCGTTGTACACCTGTCCATCCTGCAAACTGTTGAACGGGGGCGTTGTGATGCGTTCGAGTGAAAACGAACCGTTCTCCTTCAACAGGTTCCGATAGCAAAAATCCTCGCCCGGCGAACCTCCCGGTCCCGTCCCGACAAACAGATCCATGTCGCCATCCAGGTCGTAGTCGGTCCAGATTGGAATGGTATAGGGTTTGAACTGTACGCCGAATTCATAGGTGGTATCAATGATGAATGTACCATCAGATTGTTGCAGATAAAACTTGCAGGGCTGCGGCGTGCTGCCAGGAGGGAAATTGTGGGCATGCGCGAAGAAGAGATCGAGCCGGCCATTATTGTCTGCATCTGCCATGGCGCAATCCCAGGAGCGGTAATTGTCGAACAGCGGTAGCCATTCGTTTTTTAACTCAAAACTGTTGTTGCCAAGGTTGTAATGCAGTCCTGATACCGTACTGGATGTGATACAATCCAGATCACCGTCGTTGTCCAGATCCCCCCAACTGGAACCGGCTGCGGCCTGTCCCAGCGTAACACCTGCTACATCGGTCAACATTTCAAAATTGCCGTTGCGCAGGTTGCGAAACAAAAATTTCTGGCTTACGAAAGCATCCGGCCAGTTGTCGTGGTCGAGATCAATCCAGGCACAGCCTTTGTAGTTAGCCTGGGTATTGGTAAAACTGACCAGGGGGTTGGCAGGGTCGGTAATTTTGGTAAACAGGCTTTGGGCATTGAGTTGACTTGCTGCAAAAGACAGCAAAAGGATCATTTTTTTCATGTGTTGTGCCAATTTGTTTGGTGAAAAACTGACACGAAACTCTCCCTGTTTCTGTTGGAATCCGTCAATTCCGATAAAGATTGACGTTTGCCGATGAGGTTTTACGTCTCTTTGCAAGGCTTATTGATTCAAGATGCCCAACTCATGCAAACGGATCCCGCCTTCAATGCCTGGACGCTCATCTTTCTGATCGCCGCCGTACAAGGTTTTTTTACCGCTTTTGTATTGTGGCGTTGGCAACGCGGCCAACGCCAGGCCAATCGCTTGCTGGCAACCCTGCTTTTTTTATTTGCCGTGATGATGGTGGAATATGTAGTTTTTTGGACCCATCAAACTTTTTCCTGGCCGCATATTTCAAATGTCAGCGTTCAATTCCCTTTTTTATACGGCCCATTGGTGTGGCTGTATTTGCGCAGTATTTATGAACAAAAACCGCTCAGTATCAAGGATGCCTGGATTCCGGCGGTATTTCTGCTTTCACTCTTGCCGTTTGCCGGCTGGTACCTGACCGGCACGGAAGAAAAAAGGGCAATAATGGAGCAAAAAGCCACATTCCCGGGTATTCCCTGGGTAATGCTGTTCCAGTTTTGGGTGCGAAAAATCTGGATTTCTGCTTTTGCTGCTTGGAATCTGTGGTATGTGTGGCGTCAGCCAAAAGTGGGAGCCAGCACGCAATGGGGAAAACGGATCGCTATATTTTACCTGATCTTCGTGCTGGCTTATATCAGTTATTTTGTGCTGGTTCGATTCCCGTTTTTTAATCCGACCTGGGATTACCACATCTCGGCAGTAATGACTGCCATGATTTATCTCATCGCCTATGCGGGATACGCCCAACCGGCAGTATTCGACGGATTTCAGTGGAATGAGCCGGGTGCACCGGCTAAATACCGCAATTCCGGTCTTACACCGGAAGCCAGCCGCTCGCTACTTCAAAACCTGCAATTGTTGATGCGGGAAGAACGGGCCTACCACGACTCGGAGATCAGTCTCGACAAACTGGCGCTGCGCCTCCATGCCAGCAAACACCATGTATCGCAGGTGATCAATGAGCAATTGGGCGCTTCATTTTTCGATTATATCAATCAGCTACGCATTGAAGAAGCCAAAACACTACTGGCTGAAACCACCCGCAGCGATTTTCACATCATCGAAATCGCATATGCCGTGGGTTTTAACAACAAGGTATCTTTCAACGCTGCCTTTAAGAAAGCCACCGGTATGACCCCCACTGAATATCGCCGCCATCACAGTGTCAGCGACCAGGAAGCCGGTCCCGCCGGCGCAGGGGAGTGACAGGTTTTTTGGACAGGATTTACAGGTTTTTTGGACAGGATTTACAGGATAAACAGGTTTTTGGGGACAAGATTTAGAGGTGCTGTGTTAAAAACCAAACCTTTGACCAAGAATTAAGAATAAATCTGAGGTCAAAATCAAAAAAGTTCATTGACATCAAAAAGTAGTAAATTTGCCTACTTAAGCAGGTCGATCACTCGACCATGCAGCGTA
>JANRLZ010000376.1:0-3234 GCA_033762055.1 Saprospiraceae bacterium | reverse complement strand
GGTTTGTACAACCCGAAAAAAGCCTGACTTTTGCCCCCGTCATTCCCATTCCTCATCAGGAACTGGTCTTCTAACGGATGCAAGATCAACAACTTATCTACCGACTTCAAACACAGGATCGCAGTGCGATCGGTGCGTTGTATGATGCGTACAGCGGCGCCTTGTTTGGCGTGGTACTGCGGATTGTCCAGCAACGCGAGTTGGCAGAACAGGTGTTGCAGGATACATTTGTCAAAGCTTGGAAGAATGGGGCAAGTTATGATCCAGCAAAAGGCAGGCTGTTTACCTGGCTGTTGAATATTGCCCGGAATACGGCCATTGACGCTACCAGAACGGCACACTTTCAAAAATCCAGAAAAACCGATTCATTGGATACCCTCGTACATAGTCCTGGCGGGGAAAGTATTCACCCCGATCAAATCGGATTGCGAGAAGTGGTAGGCCGGCTGGATGAAAAATATCGGACGCTGATTGATCTGGTTTACTTTAAGGGGTATACACAAGAAGAAGTGGCGGAAGAAACCGGCATTCCGCTGGGTACGGTAAAAACGCGTTTGCGCTACGCAATCAATGAATTGCGTGGTATCTTTACCTTGCTGGCCGGTTTGTTGGGCGCGGTGTGGACTTTTTTGCGCTAACTCCCGAACCAAAAGGGAATTTTTTATCATTGAAAAAACAGAACAAAACGAGACAAGCGATTTCCACGTAATTGTCATCCGTTTTTGTTCTAATTTTGTATATAATGGATCTCCAATCGTTCATCCAGTCGGGTATGCTTGAAGCTTATGTGCTCGGGCAGTGTACCCCTGACGAGCGCGCACAGGTGGAGCGCATGGCGACCCTGCACCCGGAGGTGCGGGCAGAGCTGGCGGCCATTGAAGCCTCACTCGAAGGGTACGCCGGCGCCCATGCGGTTCGACCACCGGACGGGATGAAAGAAAAAATACTGGAGCGCATCGAACTGGAAACCTCGGATGCGTCGCCACAGGAAATACGCCCCACTACGGGTCGGGGTGTGCTCCGTTTGTTTCAGCTCCTTTGTTTTATTCTCGCCGCATGCAGCAGCTTTCTTTTTATGCAGCAAAAAGACCTGCGCCGCGAGAAAGAACAATTCCGGATCCAAAATGATACATTGCAAAAACAACTGCTCGCTTGCGACAATGAAATCAAATCAGTGTCTGCTATTGCTGAGTTATTATGCGATCCGGCCACACAACGCATCATCGTTTCCGACGGCAAAGGGTTGAATTCAATCGTTTATTACAACGCTCGGCTGCAACGCAGCGCTTTCGACCCATACAACTTACCAACCCCTCCCGACGGGAAATATTATCAGTTCTGGGCGATTGTTGACGGCAAACCAGTCAGCATGGGCATGGTACAAAACGCCGCCAATCTCTGTGAAACCATGCGCGAAGTGCAAAATGCACAGGCATTTGCCTTTTCAGAGGAAGACAATCCGGCAGGTAATGCCGCTCCTACCGTGGTTTTGGCCATTGGAAAAGTGTAGCCCATCCTGATTTCTACCTGATTGATGCCTTTCAGCGAGCGATTCGTCGGTAATTCCGGCGAATCGCTGGTTTGTTTCTGCTCTTTTGCAGCGATATTTGTACAAAGACATGACATTTTCACTGACTCCCGGTAAACTTTTCCCCCTGCTTACCCTGTTCGATCTGATCGAGCACGAAAAATCATTTTCCAAAGCCATGACAAAAGAAGAAAAACAAGCCAAAGCCTCCGAAATCATCAAAAATCACGTTGGATTTTCGCTCGGTGCAGCGCTGATCCCCTTACCGGGCGCCGACTTGCTGGCGGTCAGCGGTGTTCAACTCAATATGCTGCGGCAGTTGGCCAAGTTATACGGCGTCAGTTTTTTTGATGCGCTGGGTAAAAACATTGTATCCGCCATCGTAGGCAGCAGCGCGGCGCGATTGGGCGCCAGTTTGGTAAAAGCCATACCGGGTGTAGGCACTATTATCGGTGAATTGAGCATGCCGGTACTTTCAGGCGCCAGTACCTGGGCCCTCGGACGCACGGTGGCCAAACATTTTCATCGCGGTGGAACACTTGAAGACCTGGATTTGACCAAAGCACGCCAATCATATGAAACCGAGATGGAAGAGGGGAAAAAAGTGGCCGTTGAATTGCGTCAAACCGAATCGCCTGCAACGAGGAGCGAGTCGGATGAAACCATAGATAAAATCAAAAAATTGGCCGAAATGAAAGAAGCGGGTATCCTGACAGACGATGAATTCAAACAATTGAAAGAGCGCCTGCTGTCGCAGATATAATTCCACGCTTTTGCGCCATTTACTACTCAAAACCGCATAGGTTTGCCCCGCTTATGCGGTTTTTTCGTGTCCAACCATTAAATACCACGCTGGCGCTGCAATTATTTCAAATAATGCGGCTGGGCGCTGCGGTTCTGACCGGCGTAATGCTGGCAAAAAGTGGGCTGCGTACGGCAGAAATCGGCGCCTGGGAAATGCTGTTGTACACCGGTACGACCCTTACATTTTTCTGGGTAAACGGTCTGTTACTGGGGATTGCACCCGTGTTTACCCAAAAGGAGGGCGAGGCGCGTCGGACATTTATTTTCAACAACTTTGTGGTTTTCTGTGTATTGTCCCTCCTGCTTTTCTTCTTGCTTTTTTTAGGTGAATCGTGGCTGGCGCCTGCACTGACAGGTCTTTCACAAGTTCCTCATTTCAAACTTTTTGCAATTTATCTGCTGTTTAACCTGCCGGCCTTTCCAGTAGAATACTATTATCTTTTGCATGAAAAACCCCGCAGCATTGTCGGATGGGGTGTATTTAGTTTTGGGATGCATCTGGCGGCACTTTTTTTTCCCATTCGCCTCGGATATGGTTTGGAAGGAGGGCTTTATGCCCTGATCACACTGGCGTGCCTCCGGTTTATGTGGGCTGCCGGTTTGGCTGTGCGATACGGTACGCTCCGCATTGATCGGGAGATGATCGCCAATTACCTTGTTTTTTGTGCGCCACTGATGTTGAGTAATGTGGTGAGTAACCTCATGCTGTTGTTTGATAACTGGCTGGTTGGCACGCACTACGCCGATGCTGCAGTGTTTGCTGTATATCGCTATGGTGCGCGTGAGTTTCCACTGGCTACAGCACTTGTGATCGCACTCGGCGCTTCAATGATACCAAGGATTGTTGCCACACCCGTTGAAGGGTTGCAAGCCCTGAAAGCAAAATCACGCCGTTTGATGCA
>JANRLZ010000375.1:0-5204 GCA_033762055.1 Saprospiraceae bacterium | reverse complement strand
TTGATTCGATTGATTCGATTGATTCGATTGATTGGATTGATTCGATTGATTCGATTGATTCGATTGATTCGATTGATTCGATTGATTCGATTGATTCGATTGATTCGATTGATTCGATTGATTCGATTGATATGGTTGGAGGGGCGAATGTAGGTTGAAAAATACCGAACGGGAAAAATGGTTTTGCGAAAACAAATTTTTCTTTGGTTGTAAAATCGAAAAAAGGCGGGTTGTTGACAAAATTAACCTTTTAAACCGAAGGATGCTTGGAAAATCCGAAAGTGTTTTTGGTGCCCCCCCCTGTTCGGGGCAGCAATACGGGGTCACTGCGGTTTACAAAACAACACCGTACTTTTGCGCACCGGCAAAAACACAAGGCTCGAACCATGTCCCGTTCACGACGCACCCAATCCATCCTGCAATTTACCCTCTTCGCGGGTATCCTGCTGTTTGTCAATATCCTGGCCAATACATTCTACGGCCACCTCGACCTCACGGAGGAAAAACGCTTCACGCTTACCCAGCCTACCAAAGCCGCCCTTCGTGACCTTAAAGACCGCATCTATGTGCGCGTTTTGCTGGATGGTGAATTTCCCGCCGGATTCAAACGCCTGCAAACCGCCACCCGCGAAATGCTCGACGACTTCCGTTCGGAAAGCGGATTTATTGACTATCAGTTTGAAAACCCCGCCATCGGCAGCGTCGAAGAGGTAAACGAACGGCGCAAAACCCTGGCAGAACAAGGCATCATGCCCTTCAATCTGCGCGTGGCCGAACTCGGGGAAAGTTCGCAACAACTTATCTACCCCGTGGCCGTATTTCAATACGGCGACCGAAAAATGGTGGTGAAACTGCTCGAAAACAATTCCCCCAGCCTCTCGCCCGACGAAGTTATCAACAACTCGGTGAGCCTGCTGGAATACAAGTTCGCCAACGCCATCAAAAAACTGCGCACCCCCACCCGCCCGGTCATCCTCTTCACCCGCAACCACGGCGAACTCGACGAACTCCAGACCTACGACCTCGAACGCGGCCTGCAACAATTTTACGATACCGACCGCATCACCCTCGACTCGGTGGTGGAACTGAACCCGAAAAGCTGCGCACTGCTGGTCGTCGCCCGGCCGCGCGGGGCATTTTCCGAAAAAGATAAATTCAAGATAGACCAGTACCTCATGAGCGGCGGGCGGTTGCTCTGGCTCATTGACCCGATGAACGCCGGCCTCGACAGCCTGAACGTACGTGGACAGTTTTTATCCACCCCGTATGATTTGAAACTTGACGACATGCTGTTCAAATACGGCGTGCGCATCAATGCCGACGTGGTGCTCGATTTGCAATGCACCAAAATTCCCCTGCAGGTGGGCGTGGTGGGAAATGCCCCGCAGTTTCAGTTGTTCGACTGGTACTATCACCTTGCGGCACAGCCGGAGAGCACGCACCCGGTGGTCAAAAATCTCGACCGGGTGGAGTTTCGCTTTGCCTCCAGTATGGATACTTTGCGCACCAAAACCCCGGTGAAAAAAACCGTGTTGATGCGCAGCAGCCAGTATAGCCGGATGCAGTTTAATCCGGTGGAGCTGAATTTTGAAATCCTGAAATACGATCCGGACCCAACCAAATTCGACAAGGGACAAAAGAACCTGGCGGTGTTGCTGGAAGGCGCGTTTCCTTCGGCGTTTGAAAACCGGGTGTCCGCCGAGATGTTATCGGGACTGCAAGCCCTGGGACTGGAATACAAATCGGCGAGCGTGCCGACCCGCATGATGGTAGTCAGCGACGGCGATGTGGCCGCCAATTTTGTGCGAGATGTAGAAAAGAAACAGACCCTGCCCTTGGGATTCAACCGTTTTGAAAACAACACCTACGCCAACAAGGATTTTCTCATCAACGCCATTGAGTACCTGATCGAGCCTAACGGCGTCATCGAAGCCCGCGCCAAGGAAGTAAAGCTGCGTTTGCTCGACACCGTACGCGCCGAGGAAGAAAAAGGTTTCTGGCGCGGTCTCAACCTGGCTGCTCCGCTCCTGTTCCTGCTTGGTTTCGGCTGGTTTTTTAACTGGCTGAGGAAGCGGCGGTATGCGGGGTGAGGGCGTAAAAAGGTGATGTTAAGAGAGTTGAGATTTGAAGTTGAATATTGATTGAAACTCCCGTTGCGCGCGCATCTGTTGCAGCTCGGGAAGGCCCGTCATCCCTCCACTTCCCTCCATTCCTTTTCTGTTAGCCAGACTGATTGCTTTTCCCGCAGGTACATGTACAAAACCCGCGCGCGCAACAAATGCACTTTGTTGTTCCGGGGGGTTGCCTTCGACAAGGCGAGGTAATACCGGGCAAAAGCCAGGGCAAGGGGCTCGTTCCGCCGGGCCAGTATGGCTTCCACACGGTTAAATCCTTCCCGACTGGTATCAATGGTGTCTATCTCGTATTCCCGCAGCTCGTCGGTGCCAAGGAACGCAATGCCGCGCCGGTCGGCTTCGGCGACAATATGGTCGGGATGCAAATCCCAGATACGGGCCGTCTGGTCTTGCGAACAGGAGATCACCCGGTGCTCATTGGGAAAAAAACAGGCATCGTAAACGGCTCCTCCATGCCCTTCGAGGGTCAGGTAACACAGCCCGCTTTTGGCATCCCAAACCTTTACCGTTTTGTCGAGCGAAGCCGTCACCAACACTTCCCCGCCGGGCGATAACCGGGCCGATGACACCCAGAAGTTGTGACCAATAAAGTGTTGAATCAGTTTGCCTTCCAGGTTAAAAAAACGGGCGCGGCCGTCTTTGTGGGCCACCACAATGAAACTTTCATCGGGCGATAAACCGGCCCGGTATACCGGATAAGTCGCAATGGTCTTTTGCAAGGCGCCGGTCTCGTCCCAAATCCGGATCGTATCGTCAATGGATGCAGTCAGCATCCTTTTCCCGTCGGCAAAAAACTGGGCGCTGACGACGCTTTCTTTGTGCCCTTCCAGGGTCAACAACAAATTGCCTTCCAGATCCCACACCCGGGCCGTTTTATCCGAGGAACTTGTGATGATTCGGTCGCCGGCTGGCGAATACCAGGCGGAGAAAAATTGCCCGGGCGGCCCGCTGATGATTCGCACCGGTTCGCCTTCGATGGTCCATATCCGGATGGTGTTGTCTTTGGATGCCGTAAGGACATGCCGACCGTCGGGTGAAAAACGCGCTGTCATGACTTCTTTGGTATGTCCTTCAAAAATTTGGAGCAAGTCGCCGTCCATGGTCCACAAGCGAGCGGTTTTATCCGAGGAAGCGGTCAGGATGCAGCGGTTGTCGGGCGCAATTTCAACGGTATTTACCCATTCGCCATGTCCGTTAAACCTGTTCTTTTGCTCGCCCCGGGCGCCCCAGATGCGTGCAATGCCATCTGCTGCATAAGTCAGAACAAAGCGGTCGTCGAGGATAAATTTTGCATCAAGCAAGGCGCCGTTGTGGCCTTGCAGGGTGCGCAGCAGCTGTCCGTCCCTGGTCCAGATTTTCGCCGTTTGGTCGGTAGAGGCTGTGACGATGTAGTTCCCGTCCGAGGAAAAATTTGCCCCAATCACCTTATTGGCGTGCCCTTGCAGAATGTGTAGTAAGTTGCCTTCCATGTCCCATATCCGCGCGGTATGATCTTCGCTTGCCGTCAGAATATGTCGCCCGTCGGGCGAAAAACGGGCCGTAGCAACCGTTTGGGTATGTCCTGTAAGAATGGCCAATCGTTGGCCGTCCTTGCCCCAGAGTATAGCAGTTTGATCCACGGAAGCGGTGAGGATATGCGCGCCGTCGGGCGAGAAAGTGCCAAAGTAAACCCAGGATTTATGCCCGGCCAGTTGGTGCAGCAACTGGCCTTCGGCATCCCAAATCCGGGCAGTGTAATCAATAGAGGTGGTAAGGATGAGGCTTCCGTCGGGCGAAAAATCGGCAACATGGACGGCCTCCTTGTGTCCTTCCAGACGCCGCAGGCACTCTCCGTTGAGATCCCAGATTCGCGCGGTAGCATCGCCGGAAGCCGTGATGAGGCGCTTTCCGTCGGGAGAAAATCCGGCGCGGATAACCGGTCCGGTATGCCCTTCTAAACGGCACAACAAGGCGCCGCTGACATCCCACAGTATGGCCGTTTTATCGTGCGACGCCGTGACGATCGTGTTCCCGTCGGGAGAAAACAGGATGGATCGCAGTTTGTCAGTGTGGCCTTCGAGTGTTGCCAGCAATTTCCCGTTTATATCCCATATTCTGGCAAGGCCGTCAACCGAAGCAGTCGCTATTTTTTTGCCGTCGGGAGAAATATTCACATCGCGTATGCCATTGGTATGGCCGGCAAATTCCAAGATGGCCGGATGGGCGGCCAACGACTTAATCATGGCCTCGATGGCTGAATTATTGGCGGGAAAGGTTTCGTAGGCCAGCTGAGCCAGTCGAAACGACCGGCTGTGTCGTTGTTCAGCAAGGGCGTGTTTGGATGCGTTAATCAATGAGATTGATAGCGCCCGCAGCGCCAGTTTCTGGCGTTTTTCCAGGTTGTCTTGCGTTCGTGCTATTTCACTTTTGCTCTGCAGAAGGGCTTTGATCAGGCGACTGTCGGGCACGGGCATGCCTCTCCATCCCAAGCGACAGATTTCTATGTCGGTTTCGCTGAAATTGACGCTTTCCCAGTTGTTGTCACGCGGGAATTTGCCTTCCAGCAATCGGGCGGCGCGTTGTCCGGGCGCGTCGCTTTTATCAAAAAGCGAACGAATCACCGGTGCGAGCGCATCATGCGAAAGGCGCACGATGGATTTGTTTTCTGTGCTGGTTTGCAGGAAAAACAGGCGTTCGAGGGCGTCTGTCAAGGCAAGGGTTTGTGCGGCGTCTGTGTAGCGCGATTCCAGTTCGGTCCTGGAACGGCCAGCGGCAGTTCCCTGCGACGTGGTAAAGAAGCGGAGGAGATCCAGCACTTTCCCGCTTTCCATGTCTTTTTTGAACCCTGGCGGCAATTTGGCCAGTTGTGCTTGCAACATGGCCGCCAGGCTGCCATAATTGAATTGTTGATACAATTCGACGGTTAAATGGACGTCATCTGGATGCACAGCGTGGGCGGTATCCCACATGTTGCGGAGCATCATTTGCAACACAGGCCCGATATGCGACTGATCATCGCGGATTAAATCCGAGGCCATTCTGTCCGCCAGGCCGGGCGCTATGCGCAGGTTGTAATAGTGTGCCAGTTTT
>JANRLZ010000374.1:0-4280 GCA_033762055.1 Saprospiraceae bacterium | reverse complement strand
ACACCCGTTTCGTTATTGGCCCACATAATGGACACCAGAATCGTGGTGGGACGGATGGCCGCTTCAAGCTCACCAAGGTCAATCAGGCCATCTTCCTTTACTTTTAGCCAGGTGATTTCGGCACCATTTTTTTCGAGGTGTTTGCAGGTGTCGAGAATGGCTTTGTGTTCTGTTTCGGCAGTAATAATGTGGTTGCCTTTTTTGGCATACATCTCGAACACGCCTTTCAGAGCAAGGTTATTGCTTTCCGTAGCGCCGGAGGTAAAAATGATTTCCTTATCTTCCACACCAAGCAATTGGGCAATTTGTTCCCGGGCGTAATCAACGGCGTCTTCTGCTTCCCACCCGAATTGGTGACTGCGGCTGGCGGCGTTGCCGTGTTTTTCGTAAAAATACGGCACCATGGCGTCCACCACACGCGGATCGCAAGGCGTGGTGGCGTTGTTATCGAGGTAAATCAGTCTGCGCTGGTTCATTTTTTATTTAGATTGAATCGCAAAGGTAAACAGTGCTCCGAAAAAAAGGTTTTTGAATCCGATGCGTTTCAAAAAAATCTCGCACTGACATTGTCCTGCCCTAAGAAACTGTTTTAAAACCTCTGGCGAGCCAGAAAATGTCAGATTGCGAGCGGTAGACGAAGGAGGTTTTTGATGGGATAGCGGAGTTCTATCGCTTCAAAAACGTCCACAGTATACCGCCGGAAGTGGACGTTTTATGGCCGTCAGGGGTTTTAAAACAGTTTCTAAAATCCAGGGTATTCTCTGAAACGATCTGCTATTTTTGCCCACGTTTTACAAGCTAGAATTCTCTTATGACAAACGATCTTTTTCCTGAATTCCCCTCCATTGGCAAAGAAGAATGGCGTCGGCAAATTGTCCGCGACCTCAAAGGGCAGCCCCTGGAATCTTTGCACTGGTTGGCTCCCGACGGTCAGGAAGTATCGCCGTTTGTTCATGCCGAAGATTTTCCGACGCCCCCGCCCCCTTTTTCAAATCAGGCCAACAACTGGGAAATCTGCGAAGACATTGATGGCAGCGACCCGGTAGCCGCCCGCCGACAGTCGCTCGACGCATTGGAAGGCGGCGCCGAAGGCTTGTGTTTTTATCTCGACGCCTTGCCTGCCGCCGCCGATTTCGCCCAAATGCTGGAGGGGATTCACCTCGATTATATCGGACTCCATTTTGCCGGCAAAGCCGCTGCGGAAAACCCGGCAGCCCTGCTGGGTCTGCTCGAAAGCCTGGCGCGTCGGCGCGGCCTTGCTACGCAGTCGTTGCGCGGTTCGCTGGCTTACGATCCGGTGGTTGGCGCCACCCGGGTAGATGGGCGTTATATGGCCGATTTGATCGAATACGCCGCCGCTACCTTTCCCGGTTTTTATGTGATTACTGCCGAATGGCAAAGCGAAGAATTGGCGCCCTGGCTTCAAAAGGTGGCACTTTACCTCGAAAAACTGCTTGAAAGAGGCATTCCTGCCGAATGGATTGCCCGTCACTTGCAATGCAGCACGGCGGTGGGCCGTACTTATTTTTGGGAAATTGCCCGATTGCGCGCCCTGCAACTCGGCTGGCTGCACCTGGCAAAAGCATGGAAATTACCGCTGCAAAACCTGCATATCGCCACCCGTTTTCAACCCGATGCCTACACCGACGAATTGTACACCAATATGATTCGTGCCGGCAGCATGGCGATGTCGGCCGTGCTGGGAGGGGCCGGGCGACTTACCGTACTGCCCTACGACCATAACCGGGAAACGTCGGCCAAATATCCGCCGGCGTTTGCGCGGCGCATGGCCCGCAATGTGCAACATCTGCTTAAAATGGAAAGTGGCTTCGACCAACTCACCGACCCCGCTGCAGGTAGTTATTACATCGAAACCCTGACGCGACAAATCGCCGAACGCGGTGTGAGGGGCTTGAAGCATTGACGCCGGAACGAAATACCTGCGACCTATGAAATACTTCATTTTACTGCTTAAACTGGCGGTTTTTGCCGTCTTGTTGCTTATCCGCCTCGGCGAATGGGATATATCGCATTTTTATAGCTGGTCGAAATACCGACATTCTCTTGATTATTATGTAGAAATTCTGGCCAGCATCGCGATTTTTTTGATGTTTCTCGATTTTGTGCAGTTTGCCGTTACACGTTGGTACCGCCGTCGCCACCACATCACGCGCGACGACAACTTTATCATCGGGGTCGGGCATATTTACACGCAGTTGCTGGTCATTGGCCTGGTGGTAGGTATCCTTTCGCTCTTCCGTATTGACGTGCGGCAATTGTTCACCTCGCTTTCCATCGTTTTTGCCGGTTTGGCCTTGCTGACCAAAGATTATATCTCGAACATGATCAACGGGATGATTATCACATTTTCGGGACAACTCAGCATCGGCGACAATGTGCGAATCGGGCAGCACCGGGGCAAAATCATTGACATTACCCTCCAAAACATCCATCTGCTCAACGACGACGACGATGTCATTTACATCCCCAACTCCCTTTTACTCATTTCGGAGGTAATCAACTATACCAAAAGAGAGATCAAACGCACCAGTATTGATTTTGAAATTGACCTCAAACACCTCAAAACCGTGGAAGAACTGGAACGGATCCTCGTCGAAACCCTCAGTCCGTTTCAGGATTTGATCAAGCCCGACAGCCATTACCTGCGCGTGGCGGAGGTACGCAAAGACGCGGTGGCCATGAAATTTCAATATATTTTAAAAGAACCCAACAAAGACCTCGAACGGCAAATCCGCCGCCGCACCACCCGCCGGCTGGTCGAGATCATCAGCGAACGCGAAAAAATCGCCGATCACATCCCCGAATTGCCCGATGCTCCCGGGCATGCAGTTATTTGATAGTAAACGGTAGCACGGACTTCAGTCCGTCGGGAGCAGCGGCATTTATGCCGCAGACGACAACACGGCCTATAATAGCCGGTAGCCGGTAGCACGGACTTCAGTCCGTCGGGAGCAGCGGCATTTATGCCGATTACGGCGGACGCGAATGACCACTTCAAACGCAAAAACGGCTGCCCGGACTCACCGGACAGCCGTTTTGACACTGAGCAGGCTCTAAACCCGCTAAACACTAAACCCTATAAACACCTGCTCAATACAGGTAGTTGAGGGCAGTCACGTCGTTGGCATTGAACGGACGGTTGACGCCATTGCCGATGCAGGCCAGCATCCAGGAAGCGGCGTCGGGGCCGGTGGGCGTGCCGGGGATGTGAATGGCGCCTACGCCGGCGGAACCTTCGTTGCCGCCCGAACCGCAGCTGTACGCGCGGTTCATGTAGTCGGTATGACGGAAGCCGATGCAGTGGCCGAGTTCGTGCGCCATGACGGTGGTCAGGGTGGCGTTGTTCCAGTTGCGGTACTGACGGTTGAACTGGATGCTCGGATACGGATTGCCGCCGCTCGGGAAACCGGCTGATGCGATGAAGCTGCCGCCGTTTACAACCGTAATTACGATATCACCCCCGCTGGTAACGCGGGAGAAAGTCAGCGACAGGTTTTGGTCGTTGTAACGCTGCAACGCATTGTCAACGGCATTCAGGATGTTGGTGTTGTAGCTGCCCGTAAGGCGCACCGTAATATTGCGCGGCGTGCCGGTAACGAGGTTGGTGGTGTGATACTGTTCTTCTTCGGCAATAACCAGCGAATGAAGCAGATCCATCGGTTTGGCGAGGTCTTCGTTGCTGAGGAAAATATCGCCTTCCACGATGTAGCCGCCTTCAATGGCATACGCTTCGGAAGGATCGAAGCCTAAAGCCGTGATTTTGGCCTGAAGTTCGGCGGAAAGGCCTTGTTGTTCAATGGTGGCAGAAACAGGGTCGTTTTTGGAACAGGAAACAATTCCGGCAAAAAGAAGCGCAAGCGCGGCGAGGGTTAAGAAACGAAGTTTCATTGTGTAAGAACAGTTTGATTTTGATGAATAAAAAGATTAACAACGGCGAATGTAAGTTGTTATTCTTCGATTAAACGCTACTTTTTCGGATTATAATTTTAAAAAAATTTCATTTTGAAAAATGAAAAACCAGGGCGTAAATCAAAATTTTATTTGGTTTGCTTTGGTCGGAATTTGAATTTTTTGATAAAATAACATGAGTTTTGGATAGCAACGCTGGTTCAGCAGCGATCAAACCTTGAAAATCACTATCTGTCAGGATTTCCCCAAACCGGCCTTATTCAAATCCCGATTTTTTGGAATCGGAGGGGGGAGCAGCGAAAAACTGTTTGAGCCCCGACGAAGGAGGGGCGAGTTTTTTTCGCGCCCCC
>JANRLZ010000373.1:0-6402 GCA_033762055.1 Saprospiraceae bacterium | reverse complement strand
GTCGCATCGCCCGTGTCCAGCCCTCAGCCCACCACCCCTCCACCTGCGGCGGCTATTCAAGTCGAAGCCCCTGCTGTACAGCCAGCGCCCGTCCCTGTTGTTCAACAGCCAGCGCCTGTGCCCCAACCGGCACCCGTCCCTACCTGTACCAATATGATTTAAGTGTTCCGGATATGGCGGCATCGCGGGATACCATTAATATCCTTGACAGTGCGGACTATCATTTTCCCAGTAATATCACCTGGGAAAAATTCCTTGGCGCAGAACTTGGCCCCGACGGCCGCATTTACATCGTACATTCCGGACTGGGTTACAATACGGTGCAGTACCCCAACTTGAAAGGCAGGGACTGCAAATTGGTAGATGACAAACCCTTTTTTGGTGTAGTGATCGGCTCGGCCATCCCCTATATGCCCAACTACCGCCTCGGCCCGCTTGACGGCTCGCCCTGCGACACGCTGGGGCTGAACAACATCCCTGTCGCCAACTTCCGGGTGGACGACACGCTGGGCTTTTTGTCCCGCTATTTTTATGACCTGTCGCATCACGAACCCGCCACCTGGTTCTGGGATTTCGGCGACGGAACAATCAGTCAGGATACCAGTCCGGTGCATTTGTTTCCTGCGCCGGGTACCTACACGGTATGCCTCAGGGTCTGCAACGACTATGCCTGCGATACGCTGTGCCGGGAAGTCACGGTCGGCGCAAGCGGGACGACGGAAACGGCAGCAGACCCAGCCGGCTACCACCTTTACCCCAACCCGGCCTCCTCCTCTTTCACGCTACAGAAAACATCCGGTTTTTTCACCGGCGGCGAACCGGTGGTCATGTACAACAGCACGGGGCAAGTCCTCGCCACCCGGCAACCCGCCCGGGGGGAGACGAGCCTGGTTTTTGGCGTGGAGAGTTACCCGCCCGGGGTGTATTGGCTGCGGGTGGAAGGGGTGGTGATAAAGGTGTTGCGAATGGCTGGTTTTTGAGGGCGTGGTGGGCGTTTTTATTAATGGAAGATGTTCAGTGTGTTGTGCGTTTTTTCAGTTCCAGGGACCCTGACGTGGCGCAACATGTGAACACCATTTATTACCCCTTCAACCGCTCCGCCATTTCCAGTGCGAGGCCGGGCGCGAGCAAGGTTCCCTTGGTGCCCAGACCGTTGAACATAAACAGGCGCGGGTTCAAGGGGCTTTGTTCGAGCAAGGGTCGCCGGTCCATGGTGGTAGGGCGAATGCCCGCTACATGGCCTGTTATCTCAAAAGGCGCCGCCAGCATTTCATGTAAATACCCGAGCAGGAATTCCCGGCCTTCCTCGCCGGGCAGGGCATCCGGGAAATGCCAGCGATAGGTGCTGCCTGCCCAAAAGGCGCCGTCGCCCATGGGAACAAGGATGACCGTCTTTTTCAGCATGTCGGCAGGAAGCGCATTTACCGGCACACCGGGAAACCGCAGCAGCAACGCCTCGCCCTTGGCGACCCGGAACGGCGCTTCGGGGAAAAACGGATTCCCGCCGGCCCGCCAGCCTTCGCAAAAAACGATGCGATCGTATTGCGGCAGCAGTTGTTCAATTTCCGCCGGAGGCGGCAGCGTTTCAGGATAGAAAAAGCCCTCCCGTTGCGCTTTCTCCCGATAACGCGCGATGAGCAGCGGCAAATTGACCCGGGCCGCCTGACGGATGAGACCAAAACGAAAACCGGGTTGCAGCAAGGGCCCCCAGGCGCCGGCCGTGCCGGGTTCGCTCAAAAAATCGAGGTAATCGGGCTGCGCACAGCGCAACGACCAATCATTGGCTTCCTCCGCCGATCCAAGCAGCCGGAGGATGGGACGCTCCTCCCAAAGCGGCGTTTCCAGTTCTTCTTCCAACTCCCGGTATGCGGCGCGGGCGATGGGAAACAACTCGTCGAAGCGCCAGGATTTGACAAAACGTTTGCCCGTCACCGGATTGATGATACCTGCCGCCGCCCGGGAAGAAGCGCCGGGTAAATCGGCGTCGGCAATATGGACCTTGGCGCCTTTTTTCCGCAAGGCCCAGGCCAGCAGGGTACCTGCAACGCCTTGTCCGATGAGGAGGATGTTGGACATGTCGGAAAAATCAGGTCACCGCATTTGAGGCAAAAAAGCGCGCTGCCCGATAAGTTACATCAAAATTAATAACGCTGTTCAACTGCCCTTGTGCCGCCTGCGCACCAGTTTCACAAATGCCTTGGCGGTATCCAGGCGTTTTTTATCGGTCCAGGTATAGTATGCCACGCAGTTTTCCACCAGATAGGCGCGGGCTTCTTCAAAACCGGAGGCGCTGTTCAGGGCGGCCAGCGCGCGTTCGAAAGCCTGGCCGTCGCCAGCAAACAACTCGCTGGTATATTGCAGGCGATCGTTGAGGGCAATGGCTTTTTTGAGGTCGGCTATCGGCGTTTCGGCCAGTTTTTCCGACAACTCCTTGGCCTGTTTTTCTTCAAACAACACTTCATACGCGCCATGCGAGGCTTGGGAAACGCGATGGGTCGGCGCGGGTTTGGGCGCTTCCGCCACAGCTGGCGGCGGCGGAGGTGGCGGCGCCGGAGCGGGCGGTTCTTCACGCGCGGGCGGCGGTGGAGCGGGCGGCGGCACTTCCGCTACAACCGGTGGCGGCGGCGGCGGTGGCGGCGGGGCTGTTTCCACAGGCGGTGCGGTCACCGTCGGACGGGTTGCAGGGCGCGGTTCCGCTTTGGGCGCAGCCGCTGTCGTTGATTCGGAAAGAACAGCGTCGTACAACTCGCGCACATACGAGGCCATGATATCCACATCCAGGCGCACGGTATTTTCCGGGTCCTTGCTCATGCGGGCAAACTCGCGATTGAGTTTGTCGAGATAAATTTTTGTCTTTTGAAAATCCATTCGAAGGGAGGGTTTTGGTAAGAGTGCTTACTTTCACCGGCGAATTTCCGATTTTTTTACAACTGACCAAGCGAAATACCCGGTAGATTGAGACTTTCCAGGTTTTTAAAACCTGGAAAGTCTGCACGTCTTCCGCCGTAACCCGTTCACTTTCAACCGTCCACCGTCTCCGTGTTCCTCGAACCACATTTTAAAGGCCAGCGCCGCGGCTGGATCGAAGTTGTTTGCGGCTGCATGTTTTCCGGGAAAACCGAAGAACTCATTCGCCGCTTGCGGCGCGCCAAAATTGCGGAAATGAAAGTAGAGGTGTTCAAACCCAAAATTGACACCCGCTACGACGAAATCGCCATCGTTTCGCACGATACCAGCTCGGTGCTGGCCCAACCCGTAGGCCACTCTTCCAAACTTCTCGACATCGCCGATGAAACCACTGTGGTGGGCGTAGATGAAGCCCAGTTTTTCGACCTCGACCTGCCAGAGGTCTGCCAGGAACTTGCCCTGCGCGGCGTGCGCGTCATCGCTGCCGGTTTGGATATGGATTACCGGGGCCAGCCCTTCGGCCCCATGCCCGCCCTGTTGTCGGTGGCGGAATATGTGACGAAAGTCCATGCTATTTGCGTGCATTGCGGCAATCTGGCCACCCATTCCTACCGGCTTGCCGATGAGGATTCGGTGGTCTTGCTGGGAGAAAAAGGTCAGTACGAACCACGTTGCCGTTCCTGTTACCAGATGGGCAACATTTTGCGATTGAAATGAGATAGTCCGCCGGGAATGCGGGATTTACCAAAAGGAAGAACCACACTTCCGGGAAAAAAGCATTTTCCTCCGGGAGGAAAGAAGTTTCTCCGGGAAAAAAGCATTTTCCTCCGGGGGGAAGGAAGTTTCTCCGGAAAAAAAGCATTTTCCTCCGGGAGGAAAGAAGTTTCTCCGGGAAAAAAGCATTCTCCTCCGGGGGGAAGGAAGTTTCTCCGGGAAAAAAGCATTTTCCTCCGGGGGGAAAGAAGTTTCTCCGGGAGAAAAGCGTTTTCCTCCGGGGGGAAAGAAATTTCTCCGGGAGAAAAAGCGTTTTCCTCCGGGGGGAAGGAAGTTTCTCCGGGAGAAAAAGCAATTTCCTCCGGGGGGCGGCAAAATCAGGGCAGCGATCAGGTATGCCTCGCAGAAAAATCGCTTTTCACTGAAAAAATGGCGCAAATGCTGCCTGACGCACAGTTTTATCCGGCAAGACGCCGGCAAAAGCCTTTTCTTTGCGCCTTTATGATAAACGGGTCATCTTAACATGTCTGGATCAGGAAAATCCAGACATGCTCGTACCCGCACCCGTGTTCCTTTTTTCCATGCAATTAGTCAACGACAAGTATGTATTCAGCGGCGACATTGATCCGCTGGAACTCTGCAAACAATACGGCACGCCGCTGTACGTGTACGACGCCGCCATTATTGAAAGGCAGTATCGCCGTATCACGGCCGCCTATACCTACCCCCGATTTCGCGTGCATTACGCCTGTAAAGCCCTGAGCAACCTGAGCGTACTGCGATTGTTGCGCTCCATGGGTTCGGCACTCGATTGTGTATCCATCGGTGAGGTGCGACTCGGATTGCTGGCGGGTTTTCCGCCGAAGGATATCCTGTTTACGCCCAATTTTGCGGGTATTGACGAATATGAAGAGGCCGTACGGCTGGGGGTGAAAATCAATATTGACGCCATCCCCATGCTCGAAAACTGGGGGTTGCATCACCCCGATGTACCGTTTTGTATTCGTATTAATCCGCACCTGATGGCAGGCGGTAATGAAAAGATCAGCGTCGGGCATGTGGATTCCAAATTCGGTATCAGCATACACCAATTGCCACACGTGTTGCGTATTGTGGAAAACCAGCAGCTGACGGTGGAGGGTCTGCACATGCACACCGGCTCCGATATTCTCGATGTGGATGTGTTCCTGCGCGGCGCTGAAATCCTGCTCGAAGCCGCCCGGAAATTTCCCGACCTGCAATACATAGACCTCGGCAGCGGCTTCAAAGTACCCTACAAACCCGACGACATTGAAACCGATGTGGAAGAAGTGGGGGAGAAGCTGAGTCGGCGTTTTGCCGAATTCTGCGCTGAATACGGCCGCGAACTGACCCTGATGATCGAACCTGGAAAGTTTTTGGTGAGCGAGGCCGGCTATTTCTTTTCAAAATGTACGCTGGTCAAACAAACCACTTCCACGGCATTTGTGGGGCTCGATACCGGTTTTAACCACCTGATACGTCCCATGTTTTATGGTTCCTACCACAAGATTGTCAACGTGACCGAGCCGACTTTCAAGCCGCGTATTTACAATGTGGTCGGCAATATTTGTGAGACCGACACCTTTGCCGCCGATCGCCGCATTGCGGAAGTCGTGGAGGGCGATATTATTTGTTTTTTCAATGCCGGCGCATACGGGTACGCCATGGCTTCGAATTTTAATTCGCGCCCCCGACCGGCAGAGCTGATGATTTACAAGGGAAAAGCCCATTTGATCCGGCAGCGGGAAACATTTGAAGACCTGGTGCGCGGACAGATTGAAATGCCGCTTTGAAGACAGCGCCTCGAAATTGCCTTGTTATTTTAACGTGCGTTTTGGATAGGTAGGTTACAACCGAAAATAAATGATCGGGGATGGCTGGAAAATCCTGGCATCGTGCTGTACGGTTCTTTTTCCTTGATGAAAAAGAACCAAAAAATCAAGGCTGTATTCAAATCCTGCGATTTTTTGAAATCTGCGGGGGCGCGAAAAAAACTCGCCCCTCCTTCGTCGGGGCTCAAACAGTTTTTCGCTGCTCCCCCCTCCGATTCCAAAAAATCGGGATTTGAATAAGGCCGTTTTGGGGAAACCCTGGCAGATAGTAATTTTCAAGGTTTGATCGCTGCTGAACCAGCGTTGCTATCCAAAACTCACGTTATTTAGGAAACCCCTGACGGGGTTTTGGAAAATAATGGCGGCAACATGCTATAAACAGGGTTTCCCTACGGGAAAAACCTTCGAATTCTTACGCAGGTTGGCACAAAATCCTTCCAGTTTGTTGTGTTTTCTTCCGAACTCGTACGAGAACGATTCAAGGTTGGCGTAAAATCCTTCCAGGTTGCTGTGTTTTCTTCCGAACTCGTACGAGAACGATTCAAGGTTGGCATAAAATCCTTCCAGGTTGCTGTGTTTTCTTCCGAACTCGTACGAGAACGATTCAAAGTTGGCACAAATCCCTTCCAGGTTGCTGTGTTTTCTTTCGGAATCTGCCCGGATTTCAGCGCCGTCGGGGTAAAATACCCCGGTTTGGCCCGATTTAAAATTTCGTTAAAGCGCTTTCAAATTGGTTAAAATTTTATACATAAACCGCTCCTTTCCATATCCTGTCTGTTAAAGTTTTTCCTGCTCCTGTTTTTTCAGCCAAACTGCCGGCAGCGTTTGGGCGACCATAAACGTATTAGCACCAACATCGGCGCTTCTGCGAGGGCTGATTTTTCAAAGGCGATTGCGCAATCCCTTATTCACTCACCCCCTCCAAAAA
>JANRLZ010000372.1:0-15138 GCA_033762055.1 Saprospiraceae bacterium | reverse complement strand
GCAGGATGAGAAAGGCTGAGGATTAATTGGAACTCGACTCGCCAAAACCAAATCCACAATCAAGGCAATTCCGTCAACAATTGCTGTCAAAGTACTTGGGTCTCCATTGCTGCAGTTGGTTGCGAGAATAAAACGATATTTGTTGCCACCAGTAAGGCCGTCAACGGTGAAGCTACTCCCCCCCAAGTTCTGAAACAAGCCAAAATTTGTCCAGCCGCCCTGATTTGTCTCTTCTAAAACCACAAGGGTATGCAAGGCGCCTGTACTTATTGGGTTCCAGGCCAAAGATATGAAATCTCCTCCGATGCTCGTTATACGAAAACTATCCGGAGCTGGTAGCGAGCATGTTTCGTTAAAAATTGACTCTTTTGTGGGAAATCGAACTTCATTGTTTGAAAAAACCGGAGCAAAGGAAATCAAAAAGAGGAAACCGGAAAAGAAGAATTGAGTTATATTTGCCATAATTTGTGAACTTTTTTGAAAGTGAACGATGAATTTTTCAGGGTAAAGGTTCCGAACAGATACGCTGAAATTTTATAACATTTTTTTGCTGGTATTCCAGCCTCTGTGTATGGAGCAAAGCTTGTTGATCGAACTGATTCGTACGCTTTCTACCTCTGAAAGGGAGCAATTGCTGCAATTTGCGGCACTTCCTTACATCAACCATGGACGCATGAAGGATTATACCTTGCCACTGCTCAAATTTTGCATAGATAATTTTTCGAGCGAAAAATCGCAAAATTTGGACAAAAAAGTAGTCTATTTACAAGTTTTTCCCAATCAGGAATTTGTGGAGGGAAAGCTGGAGAAGGTAATGGTGGATGCAAATAAAATCCTTCGATCTTTTTTGTTAACTCAGCGATATTTGAGAGAGGACAACGCTTTTTTTCAACAATATGATTTTGCAGAATTAATAAGAGTCAGGGGGCTTTTGACCCGACGCGAACAAATATTAGGCAAGTTGCGAAAAATAAAAGAGGAGCCTGATTTTGGGAAACATCCCAATTCTTTGTATTATCAGTTCTTGTTGGAGAATACACTTCACCTTGATGAGTGCTATAAAAATCAAAAAAAAGGCGATTTGAATGTACCGAATGTGATAAAAGCACTTGATATTTACTATCTAACAAATCGAATTTCCACTTTAAATCGTTTTCTCTTGCAACAAAAAGCCACTAAAATTGAAATACCTGAGAGTTTAAAATCTGTAATAAAAGGAATAAAGCTGCCAGATGATTATTCCAATTATCCTGTTTTGCAAGCAAATTTCGATATATTTAATTTGTTAAATAAGGAAGTGCCGAATTTATCTGAAATTAGAGCCCTGTTTGTTCTAATAAAAAACGAAGAGCAACGATTAGATGAAGAAAGCCTGCAAGAATTTTATTCCTACCTGAGAAGTTTAACCATTTTATTGCTAGCCTCCGATGTTGAACAAATTGAAATTGATCAAACACTCCACGAATTATACAAAGATAATCTTCGCCGTGGTTATCTGCATTATGAAGGCAAACTGCACCCCAGCCGTTATTTAGCCGTTTCCAACAACGCAATTCGAATTAAGAACTATGACTGGGCAATTGAATTTATCGAAAAATACAAAAATGACCTCATAGGAGAAAATGAATCCCGGGATATCTATCGAATGAACCTTGCGGATTACCTGTTCGCTGTCGGCCGTTTCGAAGAATGCCTGGAAAATATACCACCTACCTCCCCGTTTTTGGATTATCAGTTAAAAGGCAAACGCCTCGAATTAAAAGCCCTTTACGAACTCCGCTCCGATTTGCTTCCTTACAAATTAGATGCCTTCAAGATGTTTCTCAGCCGCACGTCACAAAAACTGCTGTCAGAACACCAAAGAAGAATTCACGGCGACTTTGCCAATTTCCTCAACCAACTGCTTCATTCCATTCCCGGGGATAAAAAACGGGCGGAACGGATCGAGGAGCGCATCCGCGAGAAAAAACAGTCGGCCGAGTGGCGATGGTTGCTGGAAAAGGCGATCGAGTTGGGTAAATCCTGATTACCATCCCTTTACCTGGTGCGGATAACGTACCACATACGCTTCCTTGATCAGTCGGGTGAGTCGTTCGCGAAAATCATCTACCCCTTCCTTGCTGCGGGCGGAAATGAATACATTCTCGCCAAAAGTGTGCTGTAAACGCGCCCTTAACTCGGCTTCAATCTCGGTTTTGGTGCTGCTGTCGAGCAAGTCGTCGTACCAGCGCTCACGGTACAGATCTATTTTGTTGTACACCATCAAAGTCGGTTTTTCTGCGGCGCCCAGTTCTTGCAGGGTCTGCTGCACGGTGCGAATATGATCCTCAAATTGTGGATGCGCCACATCCACTACGTGCAACAGGATGTCGCTCTCGCGCACTTCATCCAGCGTGCTTTTGAAACTCTCTACCAGGTGATGCGGCAGTTTGCGAATAAACCCTACCGTGTCGGACAACAAAAAAGGCATGGACCCGAATACGACCTTGCGCACGGTGGTATCAAGCGTCGCAAACAGTTTGTTCTCGGCCAGCACCTCCGATTTGGATAAAAGGTTGAGCAAGGTGCTCTTCCCCACGTTGGTGTAGCCAACCAGCGCAACCCGGATCAATTCGCCGCGGGTCTTACGCTGGGTCTGGTTTTGCCGGTCTATTTCCTTGAGTTTTTCCTCCAGTACCTTGACCCGGTATTGTACCAGTCGGCGGTCGGTTTCGATCTGGGTTTCGCCGGGGCCCCGCATGCCGATACCACCGCGTTGTCGCTCGAGGTGGGTCCACAAACCGCGCAATCGGGGCAACAGGTATTTCATCTGGGCCAGTTCTACCTGGGTTTTTGCCTGAGCGGTTTGGGCGCGCGAAGCAAAAATATCGAGAATCAGCGTGGAGCGATCTACAATCTTGACCTTGAGGGCTTCTTCGAGGTTATTGGTTTGTTTGCCCGACAAATCGTCGTCAAAAATAACCATGTTGATCTCTTCATGCCACTCCAGGTATTTCTGAATTTCCTCCACTTTCCCTTTTCCGATGAATGTACGGTGTTCGGGGTGCGGCAATCGCTGTGTAAAACGTTTCACCGTTTTGGCGCCGGCGGTTTCTGCCAGAAATTCCAGTTCGTCCATGTACTCGTGCGCCTGCGACTCGGTCACGCTGGGGGTGATCAAACTCACGAGCACAGCGTGTTCGGTCTCTTTTTTTAGCCCGGATGCTTTTTCACCGAGCGTCCATTCTTTTGCCATAAATGATAAAGGGATGATCCGGAAGCGTTTATTCAGACCTCCAAACCGCTTTCTTTTGAATAAAGTTCAATCTCGTCACGAGGCTTGAACGGCGAATTTTCCAGATGCTCCCGAAACAAGGTTCCGAAATAATACAGACAAAGGTACACGGTTGCCGCGCCAAATGAACTGAGCCACTTGGTCCAGTTTTGCAACACCAGAAAATCATAGGCGCCATGCAGCAGCATGCCCACCAGCAAGCCCCGTAAAAGCAAATGCACCCGCTCCGCAGGGTTGAACTTGGCCAAACCGGCATAATATCCTACCGCAATGGCAAATACCAAATGCGCCGGGATGGCGGTAAAAGTGCGCAACAAAGCGGTTTCCTGTCCAAACATATCGAGGTAAAACACATTCTCCATCGTCGCAAAACCCATCCCGACCATCACGGAATAGACAATGCCGTCGAATGGTTCGTTAAAAAAACGCCACAAAAAAGCGCCAACAATCAATGCAAACCATTTCACCAGTTCTTCCACAGGAGAAATAGCGCCAAATGCCACCAGAAAAGTCAATACCGGGTCTTCACCAATTTCCCCCACCAGGGGCAACAACTGTTTCTCCACCATCATGGCCGGCAGGGTCGCGGCTGCCCCCAGCCCAAAGCAAAGCGCCAGCGCCGCTACTGGCTCGCGCTCATAACGATCGGCTCGGTACACCAGCCAACAAACCAGCAGGCCGGGCAATACAGCAATTGCGATTAATAGCGAAGACATTCGATTGGTTCGATTGATTCGATTTCGGCGTTGCGCAAAATTCTAAAAAAATGAAATCATCCGCATGCCTGATTTTCGACAGACTCTCATGGCTGTCAATACCATTAACGTTCCTTAAATCTTGCTTAGACTTTGCCGCAGAATGGATTGGTAAGGTGTTTTGTATGCAATTTTGGCCTTTGTCATTTTTCAAAATTGATGCTGACGATGAAGTCGCTGTTTTATACCACAATCGCCCTCCTCACTTTGTTCGAAATTGCAAATGTGTATTTTATCATGCCTATGCCCGGCAGCCAGCGCATGGAAACGATTAATATCGCCTATTTTTTATTTACCTGGCGCTGGGTTTTTCGACTTGGGTTGACGCTGATGGCGGTATTTGCCCTGTTAAAAAGCGACTTTCGGCGACCCTGGCAACCTGCATTGGCAATCCTGATCTGGGGCTTTGTAAGCTACCAGTTTAATTTTGTCATGACGGCGGATAAAATGTTCATCCAGCCGACATTAACACTCAAAAATGCTGCCGAAAACAAGGTGGATACCGGGCGTATTGCCCTTTGTATTGTCCTCAATGGCGAAGCCAAAGCCTATCCGATTCAATTTATGGCCTATCACCACCAGGTACGCGACACAATTGGCGCCCAACCCGTCATGGTAACCTATTGTAACGTGTGTAGGTCCGGCCGCATGTTCGAGCCAAGCGTGAACGGGAAGGCTGAAACTTTCCGCCTGGTCGGGATGGATCACTTCAATGCCATGTTTGAAGACAGTAGCACCGGAAGCTGGTGGCGACAGGAAAACGGCGAGGCGGTAGCCGGTCCGTTGCGTGGGCAGGTTTTGCCTGAGTTGCCATGTTGGCAAATGTCGCTGGGCCAGTGGATCAGACTTTATCCCAACACCCTTATCATGCAGCCCGATTCTACTTTCGCTGAACATTATGAAAAACAACAGGATTTTGAAACCGGGAAAAAGAAGGGCAAACTAACTGGTACCGACTCACTTTCCTGGGCTGAAAAATCATGGGTAGTCGGCGTCGAAACCCCGGAGACAACCCGCGCATTCGACTGGAATGAATTAAAAAATGCCCGTATCCTGAATGACATGGTTGGCGAAACGCCCGTTGCCATCGCGTTGGCCGGCGACGGGAAAAGTTTTGCTGTTTTTGAACGACCCGGCGGTGTTGTGTTTTCCCTTCAAAACGATACCCTGATCGGCGGCGGTTACCGTTACGATTTCGCCGGCCGCTCGTTGCATGGAGAGACGGTGAATTTAAGGCCCCTGCCGGCTTACCAGGAATTCTGGCACAGCTGGCGCGTTTTTCATGAATAAATACTCAAAACCTTCCCTGAATCAAACCCAAAAAATCACGCAGGATCTGCGCTGATTTTTCCGGGGCCTCCCACATACCCATGTGCGCCACCTGCGGCAGCACATGAACCTCCGCAACAGCAGGCAACAAACTGGCGGAAAGCGCTTGTTCAACAGGTACCAGCATGTCCAGTTCTCCCAGTAAAAACAATACCGGCGTCCGGCTTTCCTTCAAGGTCTGCTGGTGGTCGCGACGGGTCAGCATGGCTTGCAAAGCGGTAATGATGGCTTCAACGCGTTGTTTTTTTCCATTTTCTATCAGTGCTGCCAGCACATCAGGTTGTTTGACCGTGAAATCTGGCGGAAATAAATTGGGAAAAAGTTGTGCTACATACAGATCGCGCTTTCCGGCCTGCAAGGTCTCTATGCCGCGTTGTCGGGCTTGCCTGCGTTCGTCGTTGTCTTCAAATGGATGGGAATGAAACAATCCCCAACCTGCCAGGCGCTCCGCATGGTGTGCGGCAAACTCCAGGGCGGTGTATCCACCCATGCTGTGCCCCACCAGAACGCATTTTTCTATTTTCTCGGCATCCAGCACGGCTGCCACGGCTTCCGCATAACTTGCCATGTCGGGTCTGGCCGGCAATTCCGACTGCCCGAATCCCGGCAAGTCAATCCGCAGCAGGGAGTGGTGCTTCAGTCCGGGGAGCACGGGCTTCCATACGCTGCTGTCTTCACAAAAACCGTGGAGCAGCACCAGTGGAATACCGCCTTTTTCGTTCCGAATGTGATAGGCTATGCGGGTATTTTGGGGGGAGTTGCAAAATTTCATGGCCGAAAAGTACTGCGCGCAAGGCTTTTCACGAGACAGCCCGGGAACATATTGCCATAATTTCCAACGATTTCCGACTTTTGCCCCTGAAACAAGACAATACCCTTTCCTTTATGGCAACCATTGCCGGTGAAATTTCACGCGCCCTGAGTCCCGACCTCCCCAAAGACCTGGGTGATATGGATGCGCATCTCGATTTTATCCTGCCAAAAGTTATTCCCTTCGGGGAAGACTTGCGGGAAACGCAATTTTGGCTCGACAAACGCTGGAAGGAAGTACGCGATGAAGAAGGGTTTCACGAAGCCATTTTACATATTTTCAGTCCGAACGGCGAATACCTGCTTTCGCTCGACGGCAATCTGATGAAAGGCGGGTGGCGCCAGTTGGGCAATGAAAATGCCCTGATTGTGGAAATGGGCGGTCGCAGCGAACTCTTCGACCTGCGTTTCCTCAACAACGAATTTATGATCCTGACCAAACACGGCGATCAGGCCCGCAAAGGAATGCGCCGTTTTTTTGTATTGGTACACGAACCTGCCGCGCGCAGCCGCAAAGGTGATCTAGACTGGCGCAACCTGATGGAAAAACTGTTCAATGTATGGCGGGAAAACAGCCTCAGTATTTGGGCCTGGATTTTCTTTTTACTGCTGGTGGCGCTGATCATTTACGCTTCTCAATAAACTAACTGTTCCCCGTTTCCACTGTCTGTTACTCCCCGCTTAACCTAATTTGCCAACAAATGCATCTACTCGACTGGGCCGTACTGATCGGCACCCTTGCTTCTATTGTGTTGTACGGCGTCTGGAAAAGCCGAAAAGCCCATATCAGCGACCCCGATGATTTTCTGGCGGGCAAACGCGACCTGCCCTGGTGGACGATCGGACTGAGCATCATGGCCACCCAGGCCAGTGCCATTACTTTCCTGAGTACACCCGGACAAGGCTATGCCGACGGGATGCAGTTCGTTCAATTTTACCTCGGCATGCCCATAGCCATGCTGATTCTCGCCTATTTTGTACTGCCCATTTATTACAAACTGCATGTCACAACCGCCTATGAGTACCTCGAACAGCGCTTTGATCTGCGGATGCGTTCGCTGACAGCCGTGCTGTTTCTGATTCAGCGCGGCATGGCGGCCGGCATCAGCATTCTCGCGCCCAGTATTATTCTTTGCGCCGTTTTTGGCTGGAATTTGGCACTGACCAATTTTTTCATGGCGGTTTTTGTGGTCATTTACACTACTTCGGGTGGCAGCGCAGCCGTGAGCCGCACCCAGGAATTGCAAATGACCGTGATGTTGGGCGGATTGATTCTGGCCTTCTTTCTGATTCTGAATGCACTTCCGGAGGGCATGGGCTTTTCAGAAGCCTGGCAAATTGCCGAGGTGTCGGGAAAAACGCAAATGCTGGACTGGAGTTTCGACTGGAACGACCGTTACAACGTATGGTCGGGGTTGTTGGGCGCCACGTTTTTGTTTTTGTCTTATTTCGGTACCGACCAGAGCCAGGTTGGGCGTTATTTGTCGGGGAAAACGCTGCGCGAAAGCCGGATTGGATTGTTGTTCAATGGATTTATAAAAATCCCCATGCAAATGCTCGTGCTGGCAGTCGGCGTAATGGTATTTGTATTTTTTCAGTTTGAACAACCGCCCCTGCACTTTAATACCGCCAACCGGGTACAATTGGCCGGCACGCCGCAGGAGCAGACGTATCGCCAACTGGAAACCTCCGACGCGGAACTGTTTTCTGCCAAACAAACCGCGCTCAATGCCTTTCGTACGGCAGAAAAAAACGGCGAAACGCTTGCTTCTCAACAGGCATTGCAACAATTAACCGGTTTGGAAAAACAGCATCACGAACTACGCGCCCAATCCAGGACCTTGTTACAGGAGGCGGGTGTAAAGGGCGATACCAACGACAAGGACTACGTATTTATCCATTTTGTGCTGAGTCATATTCCCACGGGATTGATCGGATTGATGTTGGCGATGATTTTTTGCGCTTCGTGGAGTACAACGGCATCCGAGCTGAGTGCGCTATCGGCCACCTCTGTTTCGGATATTTACCGCCGGTCGCTGGCGCCGGGCAAATCGGACGAACATTACCTGCGCGCCTCCAAAATCGCTACGGTGATCTGGGGGGGATTTATCGTCGTTTTCGCCCTGTTTGCCTCCTTGTCGGAAAACCTGATCCAGGCGGTTAATATGGTAGGTTCCATGTTTTATGGCGCCATTCTGGGCATCTTTTTTACCGCGTTTTTTATGAAAGGGGTAAAAGGTCGCGCCGTATTTTATGCTGCCATGGTAGCGGAGGCCGTTGTATTGGTCTGTTTTTGGTTCAATAAAGACGCCTACCTGTGGTACAATCCCTTAGGCTGTGGCCTGGTGATGGGATTTGGCTGGCTGTTTCAGAAAATACTGCGATAGCAACTATTACCGGCCTTTGGTGGAATAATCCTGTAAAAGTGTTATTGTTTCCAGGTGCTTGCTGCATGGATTTTTGTAGGGTCAATACATGATAATGCATGTATTGACCCTGTTAAATTCAAAACAACCTTGTACCATGCAGCACAACACGCTTTCACCCCTGTCGCAGATTCTGCGCCTCCATCGTTTCATCCAGCGAAAATCAACCGGTAGCCCGCACGATTTTGCGCATCGGCTGGGATTCTCCCGCGCCACACTTTTTCGTCATCTCGAAGGGTTGCGCGATTTCGATGCCGAGATCGCCTATGATAAAAAACGCGGCACCTATTTCTATAAGAAACAGCCGGATTTTACGCCGTTGAAAAAAATTTTGTCCAATCTCGACGATTGAGACGCCGGGGGAAGAGGTTTGTAGTAAGATTGAAAAATCGGCCTTACATCACCTTTTCACCGGCTCAACCTTCATCATGAAAATTCAACTTTATTATGAAACACATCCTCCTCCTTTTCCTCGCTCTGTTCCTTTCCTCCTCGCTTTCCGCCCAAAACACCGCCACCGATGACGGCGGGAGATGGGAGCTCGGCGCCGATTTTTTGCCGCTGCTCGACACCAGTTACTCCTTGAAAACCTCTCTGTTGGCCAGATACCGCCTGAATGACAAAATAAAACTGCGCTCACGCGTCGGTATTAATTTTGAACACCTGCGCAATCGGCCAATCTTATTCCCGGAGACACATTTGCTGGGAGGGGATGTTGTTCGCGCCTATCTATCGGCGGGCTTTGAACGCTATATCCACAATGGCCGTGTTTCTGTTTACCTCGGGGCAGAGGCATTTGGTTATTATTATCGGGATGCTTACACCAACGATACAGACAACAGTGAAATGGCAAACCCGGCAATAGTAAGGTACATTACGGATACTTATACCGATCAACGGTATGGCGCAAATATCCTCGCGGGTTTTAATTTTCGTATTGTCAAGCGCTTGTCCGTTTCGGTAGAATCATTCTTGCATTTGGCCTACAGGCGCGAACGCGGCTACTACGAACAACTTGAAACGCATCAGCGGATTCCATCTTTCATCGGTGGTCGCATTATCAAACGGTACATTGCAGACATACAACCGATTTCTGCACTTCATCTTTTTTACCATTTCTAAAATGAAAACTTCATGAAAAACACACTCATCTTAACGCTCTTCATGCTTGCGTATTCATTGCAAGCGCAAATCTACCTCACACCCAATCACAACGTTTCAAACATCGGCGCCTGTCCCAATACTTCTATCGAGTACACGGTTGAAGGAATTCCTGCCGAATGCAATCAATTTACAATAGAATTGGTGAGCGGCCTTGCCAATACGTTTGCTACATCAGCCAATAATAACAAATTTACAGTGGTATGGGCCGACATTTCACAAGTCGCGCACATAAGGTTCAGTCCCAAAGTAAACGGCTGCCCTGCACAAACGGATTTTTTCATCCCGGTAATTTCTGTTGCCAACACATCCCCATCCATTTTCAACTGTCCGGGACAAGTGGTTATTGGGAAAAATGTCACATTCACTTTGACTGCCTCGCTGTTTTATAATGCGTATGGAGTAAACGACCCGATGGAAGTGGACTCCTACGAATGGCAAATCGCTTCGGGCGGGAGCGGATGGACACTTACTCCCGGCCCAGCCGGGCGGACAGCCACCATCACTACTGATATTGAAAGTGACGCGGTCGTCCGTGTACGAGGCGTGAGTCATTGCGGCGATCGCAGCGGCTGGACGACCTGCACCATTACCCGCTATGTGCAGCCGCCTTGTCCGATCGTTGGCGCCCCATCGTTTGTTGTGTGCAAAGACATGACGCCGATTGCCTTGTCGGCCACCTTGCCCTCCGGCGTAACCGGTTATACGTACGAATGGACTTTCCCGCAGGGCTGGACGGGCAATACCCAGGGCGCCGGCACTACGGTAACTCCCAGCGGCGTCACAGGTGGGAAAATCAGGCTGGTGGCCAAAGCATTCGGCAAAACCTCATCGCCCTGCGAGCAGAATGTCAATCTGGAAGTTATCCATCCCAATACCCAAATCACCGGCCCTGTCAACGTTTGCAGCAGCACACAGGGCCAGTTTGGCCTCAGCATTCCCTTGCCGCCGGGAACCGATGTAACCTGGAGTGTAAGTCCCTCCAATCTGGTGACCCCGTTTGCCGGCAACGGCGCCGTTGCGAACGTAAGCGCGCATAACACCAACAACGGCCAGGCTACCATCTCTTTCTCTGTTGACAACGATTGCGGCACCAAAACCATCAGCAAAACCTTTTTTGTGGGCAAGCCTACAACACCGGTGATCATCGGGCTGCCCGATTGCTTTCCGCAAGGCGACAATATGAACCTGAACGCCTATTCGCAGGGCGCTACCTCGTATAGTTGGACGTTCCCGACCTGTGGCGTTGAATACGATCCGGTAGAGGATCCATTCCCCACAGATTGCTGGTACAATTACACGGGCGACAGCTCAGCATCCGGGCAAGTTCTTTTTTACGTCGGAATAAACGGTGGCAGTGTCAGTGTTTTTGCTTCCAATGTTTGCGGAGTAAGTTCGATCAACGCTCCGATCAATTTCTGTGATGAACCGGGTGGCGGCCCGGGCACGCCGGGAGCGCCCATCATCCCGCTGGTAGGGAATGGCGGCACCTACGGCACGATTTACCCCAATCCGGCTTCCGGCTATCTTGACCTGACTTTACTCGACACGTATTTCGATCCGACAAAAGAAAAAACCTTGTACATCCAGACGCAAAACGGCAATAACGCCGGAATGGAAGTATTTACCGGCAATCAGAAACAGATACTGCTTGGCGCTTTGCAACCCGGCCAGTACACCCTTTTTATCCTCGCTGAAGAAAGGGTTGCCTACGCTCCTTTTGTGAAACTGTAAGTCAGAATCATTCAAATCGGTTGTTTGCATTGTGCCCTGCCCGTTCCTGATGAAAATCAGGAGCGGGCATTTTTAGAAGTTGTTTGAGTTAATTTGCTGAGGTTGGTCAGTGCAGATTTTTGAGTCAATCAAGGTTTATTTTTGAGGGAATAATGGGTTTTTATTGCTGAAAAAATAACCGCAGAGTGGGTCGGAAAGATGCCTGAACAAGCCAGTGAAATTAACTCAAACAACTTCTTAAAAACCTTGCTCACTGCAACATTTTTTTTGGAGAAATTCAAAAGAAAATTACTTCACCGTATCTCAGAAAAAAACTGCCGTTACCGGGTTTTCGCATACCGGAAAGAAAGAAACAGCGCCGCAAGGTCATTTTTGTTAAAATTCAAAATGTCTGTTAACGACATAAAAAGGCGAGACATAGAGGGTACGAAACCAAAGTTGGCTTCGTTTTTGTACTAAAACCATCAAGGTTCTGAACGAAGTTTTCTCACCAAAAAAATGTTAATCCTATGGTTATTCTCACTTGTCTCCTGCTCCTCGCACTTGTTTTTGGCGGTCGCTCCCTGAAAGAAGCCAAATAACACGGCGACGCGGCGACCCGTTCAAATCTATTCAACGCGCTCGCTGCCCCAACGATTACAAATAAAAAAACCTCCTGCCGCTCTTGCCGCAGGAGGTTTTTTTTGGGTAAAAAGTCCGCCAACTGTTGCATGCATCCTTTCACAGGAACTCTGCTACCTTAGCTCCGATGAATTCAAGCCTTGCCCGAATCGTCTCCTGGATGGGGCACCCGCTGTTGGTGCCAACCTATATGCTGCTGCTTATGCTGCACATCAACTCTTTTGCATTCGGAGCGCATTACATCGGCGATCAGCGCACTATGGTGCTGCTGTTTTATGTCATTTCGACCACTTTTTTGATTCCAGCATTGGGGGTGTCCCTGCTCAGGCCATTGGGACTGATTCGCAGCCTGACGATGCACGACAAACAGGAACGCACCGGCCCTTACATCATAACCGGGGTTTTTTATCTCTGGATGTTTAAAAACTTCTCTGAAGGCGTTGTGCCGCTTCTATATGCCAAATTTGTACTCGGCGCCACCATTGGCTTGTTCCTGGCCTTTTTTATCAATATTTTTTCTAAAATCAGCGAACACGCCGTCGGCATGGGGGCGCTGACTGCCATGACGATTTTGCTGGCATTCGAATGGCCGGCCCTTTCGTTAAGCGCCGGCCCCATGCTATTGAGTATCAACATGGTCGTGGTTTTTGCGGTCCTTCTTGCCGGTCTTGTCGGCATGGCGCGCCTTGCCGTCGGCGCACATAAACCTTCCGAACTTTTTCAGGGATACGCAGCAGGGTTTGTGGCGGTTTTGCTGGCGAATGTAATTTTATAAATTTGCTTTCTACCTTTGCGGCCGCATCGGACCGGTACTTCGACCGGCCCATTTTTCATCCATCATTTTCAAGATCGTGCAACTTCGTTCAGCGCTCATTTCTGTCTATTCCAAAGACGGCCTCGAACCTATTATTCATCGGCTGCACGCTTTGGGGGTACAATTGTTCAGCACCGGCGGCACCCAAAGCTACATCGAAAAACTTGGTATTCCGGTTACCGCCGTCGAAACGTTGACAGGCTATCCAAGTATCCTCGATGGACGCGTAAAGACGCTTCACCCGGCTATATTTGGCGGCTTGCTGGCGCGCCGTGAACCAGGGCATCTGGCGCAGCTGGCTGCGTACAACATCCCGGAAATTGATTGTGTCATCGTGGATTTATATCCTTTTGAAGAAACAGTAGCGGCTACCGATGACCCGGCCGAGATCATCGAAAAAATAGATATTGGCGGGGTCTCTTTGATCCGGGCTGCGGCAAAAAACTGGAAAGATGTGGTGGTGGTGGCGTCCAAAGAGGAATATAAAATGTTGCTCGATCTGTTGAACGCCGGCAATGAATTTGCCGAAGAACAACGCCGCGAGTTTGCACGCCGCGCATTTAAAGTCACTTCAAATTACGACATCGCCATTTTCAACTGGTTCAACGAAGGCACGACCGATATTTCATTCAAGCACAGCATTCATCGCTCCGATATATTGCGTTATGGAGAAAATCCTCATCAAAACGGGGTGTTTTTTGGTGATTTTGACCAGGTATTTGACAAAATTCAGGGAAAAGCCATTTCCTACAATAACCTGGTTGATATAGATGCTGCCGTGCAGCTCATGCGCGAATTTCAACTGGGGAAACCCACTTTCGCCATCCTCAAACACACCAACGCCTGTGGCATCGCAAGACGGCATACCCTGCTCGAAGCCTGGCAGGCGGCGTTGGCCTGCGATCCGACTTCAGCCTTCGGCGGCATTTTTATCACCAATTCTGCCATAGATAAATCCACAGCGCACGAAATCAACAAACTCTTCTACGAGGTGCTCATTGCTCCGGACTTTACCCCGGAAGCGCTCGAAATACTGACAAAAAAGGAGCAGCGTATCTTGCTGAAAATCAAAAGTTTTGATGTGAAAAAACGGGCCTTTAGAAGTTTACTCAACGGTGTAGTCGAACAAGATGCGGACCTGCGCACCGAAACAGAAGCCGATCTGAAAAGTGTCACACAACGCGCGCCAACGCCCAAAGAAGTAGGCGAACTTCTGTTTGCCGCCAAATGCGCCAAACACCTCAAATCCAATGCCATTTCACTCGTCAAGGAACGCCAGTTGATCGGCATGGGTTGCGGACAACCCAGCCGGGTAGATGCCCTGCGCCAGGCGATTGCCAAGGCAAAATCTTTTGGCTTCGACCTGCGCGGCGCAGTTATGGCCAGCGACGCATTTTTCCCATTCCCCGATTGTGTTGAAATTGCCCATGAAGCAGGTATCACAGCGGTTATCCAGCCCGGCGGTTCGCTGAAAGACCAGGATTCGATAGATGCCTGCAATCAACGCAACATGGCCATGGTGATGACGGGCCTTCGGCATTTCAGGCATTGATTTTCAGGATTATGTCAAAAAAATCGCTTGCTCAGAAGGCGGAAATTATTCAGCGGATACTAAACGACTTGTACCCTGAAACCCCCATCCCGCTCCGGCACAAGGACGCCTATACCCTGCTGGTGGCGGTAGTGCTTTCTGCACAATGTACCGACGAGCGCGTCAACCAGATTACCCCCCTGCTTTTTGCCCGTGCCGATAACCCGGCCGACATGGCATTGGTGCCGGTGGAGGAAATCCGTGAAATCATCAAACCCTGCGGGTTGTCGCCCGCCAAATCAAAGGCAATCAGCAACTTGTCGCAGATCATCGTAGAAAAACATGGCGGTCAGGTGCCGGAGAGTTTTGAAGCGCTGGAAGCTTTGCCCGGCGTGGGGCATAAAACCGCCTCGGTGGTCATGTCGCAGGCATTTGGCTGGCCGGCTTTTCCGGTAGATACCCATATTCACCGGCTTGCTGCGCGTTGGGGATTGAGTTCGGGTAAAAATGTAGAGCAAACCGAGCGCGATTTGAAAGCCGTTTTTCCGGAAAATACCTGGAACAAACTTCATTTACAAATCATCTATTTCGGCCGCGAATATTGCCCTGCGCGGGGACATGACCCGCTAAAATGTCCAATTTGCAGTGTGATTGGCAGAAAAAACATGTAAGTATATCCTTAC
>JANRLZ010000371.1:0-10819 GCA_033762055.1 Saprospiraceae bacterium | reverse complement strand
ACCAGGTTTTTCTGCATCGGCGTTCATGATGCAACGCAGATTTACGCGGATTTTTTGATCGTTCCTACTTCGTCCACCACCATTTTTCCAGGGCGAGCGCCCGGTTGTCGGCGTCGCGCAGGAGGATGGTGTACACGCCGGCGGGCGCGTCGGACAAATGGAGCCAGCCTTTTGCGCCCACGCTGATTTGCTGGACGAGCCGCCCTTCGGCGCTGCGAATTTCGAGGCGCCAGGATTGTTCATCGGCGTCTTCCCCGATCACTTCGAAGTAGGCCTGGCCGCGTCCGGAAGATACGCGCAGGCTGTATCCGGTGGTCGAAAAACTGAGCGCGCGCACCGGACTGAGGGTCGAAAAGCCGGAATAATCCGTTTGCTGCAGGCGGTAGTAATTCAAACCTTTATGTGGTTGAAGATCGGTAAAAACGTAGCGGGTTTCGCCGGGCGAATGGTTGCCGCGACAGGCGAGTTCTCCCAGATTTTCCCAGATAAAACCATCGGCGCTGCGTTGCACGGTAAAATGCGCGCAATCCTGTTCGAGGCCGGTTAGCCAGTCGAGTGCGGCCGTTTCGTCTTTTGCCGTTGCGTTGAATTCGAGCAAGGTAACGGGTAAAGCGGCGTTGACGGCAGCCTGCACATCAAGCCTTCCCCAGCCGAACACATTGTTGGGCAGCGAGGAGCCATTGTCGTTGCCGCAAAACGGCGCCGTATCAAAACGATCCACGGCCGATTGTTCCAGGACGTTTTCAATGGCGTCCACGTCGCCGATCAGATCGGGACGGGCGTTCATGACCAATGCTGCGGCGCCGGCCACGTGTGGTCCTGCCATGCTGGTTCCGTTCCAGCTCGCATAGGAATAGGTTGCCGGGTTGTTGTCGCGTCCGATGCAGGAGGCGACCCCCACGCCCGGCGCGCTGATATCCGGTTTCATGATGGCGGTGTACACATTAACCGGGCCCCGGCTGCTGAAATTGGCGATGTTGTCGCCGTTGTCGGTGGCGCCTACGGAGAAACTGCTTTCATAAATTGCAGCCGGTGTGTTTACCGTGCTGCAATTGGGGCCGCTGTTGCCCGCCGATACTACCACGACGATGCCGGCGGCACGCACGTTGTTCACGGTGGCCTCCATGGTAGCGTAATTCCCCGCGTTGCAGCCTTCCGATACCGGGCATCCCCAGGAATTATTGATCACGTGAGGCGCCCGGGAGGCATCCGGATTTTCATCATCGAGGTCGGTCGGCGCCACAAACCATTCGAAACACTCGATGTAGGTGGCGGGGGTGCCGTCGCCTTCCTCCATGTTGCGGCAGCCGATCCATTTGGCCTGTGGCGCCACACCGATCATGCTGTCGCTGCTGGTGCTGCCCACCATGGTGCCCATGGTATGTGTGCCGTGATTGTCGTCGTCGCAAGGCTCGATGAGATCGAGTCCGCAGGAATTGGGACCGCCGTTGATGAGTACCCGGATCGCGTCGTGCCAGTTGTAATTGTGGTCGGCGGCATCGCCGTCCCAGCCGCGGTATTTTGCCTTGATGGCCGGGTGTTCCCATTCGTAGCCGGTATCCTGGCCGCCGATCACGATGCCGTCGCCTTCGAAACCCATGTCCCACACGTCGTTGGCGTTGATTTTTCCGATTCCCCAGGGATTGAGTGCGCGCTCTTCCACCGGCAGTTCGCCGGCATCGGCGGGCGGGCGGCTGAGGCGCCAGACAGGATTGGCTTCGAGGCGCCCCACCTCGGGCATTTGAGCCAGTTTTTCGATCAGCGCGGCATTGCCTTTGGCCCAGATTGCATTGATGATCCAGAAAGAATGCATCGGGGCGTTTTCGGCGGCGAGCAGATCACGCACGCCGCGCTGGTCTGTTTCGGCGAAGTTCGAGAGGGTTTCAAAGACGTATCGTCCTTTCTCTTCCTTTTTACGCAGTTGCCGGGCAGCGCTCAGATCCGCCTGTTTTTGCAAGATAATGAGGAATTCCACGACGGTGTCCGGATGCTGAACCGGGTTCCAGAGACGGGATTCTATTTTAGCGCGCCATTCGGCAGATTGGGTAAAAGCATTCGGTAAAACAAGGCTGAATGTCAGCAGGAAGGCAAGCAAAAGGCGCATTATGTAAAATTTTGTTCGGCCAAATGTAGGAAGAAAACCAAAAGCCGGGTACGATATACTTTGTTTACCGCAGGTGTTCGAAAAGTACCGGCAGATTCCGCAGGCAATAAATCATGTCCAACTCTGTGCTCAGTTGCGGGGAATAAAAATGTATCGTCGTGTAATAATCACCCACCACATAAATCACACGAATCATAGTTTATTGCGCATTTGGATAAAAATGGACATTTCAACTTCTCCCTGCATTCAACTTTTACCTGCCACGATTGTCTCAATGACCATTTTTCACCCTCTCATTCACACACACCTATGCTCCGTCAGATTCTTATCCTGCTTTTCGGAACCTTTACCCTGCTGGTCATGCTGGGCAACAAAAACGGCCGCGCTTCCCAGGCACAGCGCGGCAACACCGGCGCTCCCGGCGATGAAACCCAGGGCGGCCAGCTCATCACCTGCCAGAATTGCCACAACCAGGGGCCTATAGTAGCGAGTACCGCCATCAGTGTCATTGACAGCAACGGCAATGCCGTCAGCCAGTACATTCCCGGGTACAAATACACCGCGCGCGTCACCATCACAGCCTCCGGTCCCATGCTGATGGGCTATGGTTTCCAGATGATCGCCTTGCGCGACAACGGCAACACCGATCTCGACGGGTTTACCGACACCAACCCGAACAATTACAAAATCGCCACCATCCCCGGCGGGCGCACGTATGCCGAACACGACAATATTTCGTCGTCCAACACCTTCAATGTGATTTGGACCGCCCCGGTGAGCGGTACCGGCAGCGTGACGTTTTATGCCGCCGGCAACGGCGTCAATGGCAACGGTACTTCCAGCGGCGACGGCGCCGGCAAAGCCAGCCTGCAACTCAGCGAAGTCACATCTGCCGCTCCGGAACTCGCTGAAAAACAACCTGCACTGCGTATTTCGCCCAACCCTGTAAGCACCGACGCCCTGATGACGCTTGAAAACGCCCCGGCCGGCGAATACCGCCTGCGCGCCTTCAACGCCGCCGGTGAAGTGGTGTGGGAGAACGTTCAAATCCTTTCTGCCGACACAAAAACGCAGGTTTTGCCTGCCCAAAACTGGGCGCCCGGCGTATATTTTGTTCAAATGGAAAGCGCCGGAAAGGCGACCAGCGTTAAAGTTTTGAAACTTTAACACTAAGGTGCTTGGTTGGGGTGTTAAGTCTGGGTTAACTTCGCATTCACAATACAAATCCAGTTTGGCAGTTACTTTGCTATGTAGCAACGTTCTAACTGCGAACGTGCGAAACACGAACCTAACAAACTTTCTCCTTCAACAATGAAGAACCTGATTTTTCTGCTGTTCCTGAGTCCGGCCATCGCTTTCGCCAACGGCGTACAAGGCAACCCCGGTCTCGACGCAATCTCGACTGCCCTGAGCACCGGCGATGTGGACGCGCTCTCGAAATACCTTGCCGACAATGTGGAAATTTCGATCCAGGACAAAGAGCAGGTATATCCGAAAGCAAAAGCCACCGAGGTGCTGAAAGGTTTTTTTGAAACCAATAAACCCAAATCCTTTGCCCAGGTACACAAGGGCCAGAGCCGTGAAAACAGCGATCAGTACTGCATCGGCAATCTGACCGCTACGGCCGGTGTTTACCGCGTGTACCTTTACCTCAAAGTAAGCGGCGCGAATATCAGCATCCAGGAGATGCGTTTTGATAAAGAGTAAGTCACTCCCTTGACTCCCCAAACGGCTTCGGACGTCCTGTCCGGAGCCGTTTTTTTTTGCGGCCTGCGGTGGACGACCAATATTAAGATTTGAGATTTAAGATTGCAGACTTTAGATTTCAGAGGTGTGTATGCCTAAAATAGCTTGACCTGAGTGAGACAATGATTAATCGAGACTCATTGATAGTTGTAATTGGTTTGCCATAAAACCGAATTGGTTTGCCACAAAAACGAAGCGTTTTGGTACAAAATCGAAACGTTTTGGCGCAAAATCGAATTGGTTTGGTACAAAAACGGAGCGTTTTGGCGCAAAATCGAATCGTTCTGGCGTAAAACCGATTCAGTTTGGTTCAAAACCGAATCGGTTTGGTGCAAAAGCGTAATGATTGGTTCAAAACCGAATCTGTTTGGTACTAAAACGAAATGATTTGGTACAAAACCGGAGGAGTTTGGCGCAAAAACGAATCGGTTTGGTACAAGAATGAAACGGTTTGGTACAAAAACGGAGTGGTTTGGCACAGAAACGAATCGGTTTGGTACAAAACCGGAGTGCTTTGGCGCCAACGCGCACAGGCCGCCCGCGTATCAGCGGCGGGGAACGATGGGAATGTCCACATCCGCACATATTTACCCAACAGGATTATGAAAAAAGGACGAAAAGTTCATTTTTTTCAAAGCCTAACGCTACTTTTGCCAACGCGACCACCCAATAAAGACCAACCCTGTAAAATCCCCGCAGGTTTCCGGGCATGCCTTCCAGGGTTGTGGCTTTCCCGCCTTGCCAGACTGGCCGTTCAACCAACGGTTCGCGGTAACAAATTTAAAGGCGATTATTGATCCGTTTACACCCAAACATTTTCGCAATGAGAATGCTACTCTTTGAGTTTTTCCAGTATCTTTCCTTTGCCTGGCGCCACCAAATGCCGGCAAGGCTACTAACCTTCTGTTACCTCCTGCCCCTGGGTTTTACCCTTCCCGCAACTGCCCAGATCACTATAGAAAATGCTGTTTTCCCGGTAGTGGGCGACACACTTCACTATGCTTTTGGTAACCAGCCGGGGGCTATTAATCAGATTTTCACGCCACCCGGTGGCGGCCAGCAATGGGATTTGAGCAACCTGCAGCCAACCCAGGCTTGGGATCAGATCATAAGAAACCCGCAAACCGGCTCCGCTGCGGCCTCCTTCCCTGCCGCTTCTGTCCTGTTCAATCCTTTAAACTCCGCTAACCAGGTTTATTGGCAGGTCACCGGTAATCAGGTCAACGACCTGGGCTATTATGGCCTGGACGAGTTGGGGCTGGGCTTGAATTTATTGTTCATTAAGAGTCCGTCCCTGGAACAATCCTGGGCGCCGGTCAATTTCTTTGACATCCACCAAAGTGCCTCCAATGTATTAACTGCTTTTGATGCACCGATTGCGCCGCCTGTTTTGATCAACCTGGTGCCCACGGCCGATTCTTTCCGTATCCGGGTTGCCTATCAGCGGATTGGTGCAATTGATGCATATGGTACGCTGGCCATCCCCGGCGGCACTTTTGAGGTACTGCGAAAAAAACAAACGGAATACAAGTCAACCGCTGTGGATGTAAAAGTAGCGCCGCTCGGGTGGATAGATATTTCGACCATCGGCGGTCAACTTATCCTCCCTCTGGGGACGGATACGATAACAACTTTTCATTTTCTGAACGATGTGTCCAAGGAGGCCATTGCTATATGTACACTTAACACGGCCCAAAACGCAGTAACCAACGTACAGTACAAAGTAGTATCGCCCCTCACAGGAACGGACCATGTCGTGCCGGAGAAAGAACAGCTCAGTCTTTACCCCAATCCTGCCCGGCAGACAGTCACACTGCAATGGAAACTACCGGAGGCCGCCGATGTGCGCATTGTAGTGAGCGATGTGACCGGCCGTCAGTTGTATACACTGCTCGACGAACGCGTATCTGCCGGCCCTCAACTGACCCGGTATTCCCTGCCGCAAATGCAAAGCGGCCTGTATTTCGTCCAGGTACTGACCAACGGCGCCTTGCAACACACGGATAAGTTGTTTATTTTATAAAGCGACCCACGGACACTTGAACAAGCGCGCCCAGCCGCTTATTCTTTTTTTAAAGCCCAAACCCTACTTTTTCCAAAGCGAAAACCAAATATCCAAAGGCCCCCCCCATGAAATCCCCACCGGTTTCCGGGCATGCCTTCCAGGGTTGTGGCTTTCCTGTTCTACCCCCTGTAGCCGATGCCATTTTAAAGTAGAGATGCTGGTTTAGGTTTTCAAAGGCTGCCGGGAGTTGATAATTCAGGCTTGAATGAGGGCGATCAAAAACAGCACAACCGTCCTCTAAAGCCCTGTTTCGTGTTTCAAATCCTTCATCCTTCATCCCTCATCCCTCATCCCTCATCCCTCATCCTTCATCCCTCATCCTTCATCCCTCATCCCTCATCCCTCATCCTTCATCCCTCATCCTTCACGATTTTATTCCTGTCACCGCCATCCCGCCCATTACCACCACCACGGCCCAGCCGGCAGCCTGCCAGATCAGGGGCAAACGATAACCGTCCGTCAGCGTTGTCTTGCGGGCTGCGAGGAGCATGGCCGCCAGTGCAAGCGGCAGGATAAGTCCGTTCAGGGCGCCGGCCCACACCAGTACCTGCACCGGTTTGCCTACCCACAGAAAAACCAGGGTCGAAATGAGGATAAATACCGTGCTGTATCCCGCTTTTTGCCGCCCGTTTTTTCCTTCCGCCAGAAAGGAAATGGACGTATAACTGCATCCTGCCACCGAGGTAATAGCCGCCGCCCACATGACCAGTCCGAAAAAGCGATAACCAATGTCGCCCGCCGCAGCGCGGAACATCGAGGCCGGCGGATTGGCAGGATCGAGACCGGCGCCGCCGGCCACCACGCCCAAAGCGGCGAGAAACAACAGCAGGCGCATCAGCGTGGCCACGCCGATGCCGGTGAAGGCACTGCGCGTTACTGCCGGCACGCTCCCCGCGCCACGTTGGCCGGCTTCCAGCAAACGATGCGCCCCGGCAAAGGAGATATACCCGCCCACCGTGCCGCCTACAATGGTGACGATCGCCATGGCATCTGTTTTTTCAGGGAAAAAAGTTTGTCGCAACACCTCCGCCATCGGTGGCTGCGCAGAAACAGCCACCCAGGCCGTCAGCAAAATCATCAGCAAACCGAGCGATTTGGCAAAAATATCGAGCGCCTTGCCGGCATCTTTCAGCCAAAAAAGCGCGATGGCCAGCGCAGCGCTGCAGGCAGCCCCCGCTTCAACAGGAATGCCCGCCAGTGCCTCCAGTCCCAGGCCCGCCCCGGCAACATTGCCGATGTTGAATGCCAGTCCGCCCGACACAATCAAAGCGGTCAGCACATACCCCAGTCCGGGCAGCAGGCGGTTTGCCAATTGTGGCGCGCTCCTGCCCGAAGCGGCGACGATGCGCCAGATATTGACTTGCGCGCCGAGGTCGAGCAGCACGGACAACAAAATGACGAAGCCGAAACCGGCCCCCAATCGGGCAGTAAAAACAGTTGTTTGGGTGAGGAAGCCCGGTCCGATGGCGGAGGTAGCCATCAGGAAGGCTGCGCCGAGCAGGGCGCTGGTGCGGGAAGCCGTTTGCATGGCGTAAATTTGGGATGTTTTGCGCGGATAAGATTACCTTTGAGCGTATTTTGGTTTTATTGAGGAGCGCATCCAAACACGGTTTTGACGTATGTTGGGAAATTTTTCTTCCTGAAACGGGTTGTGCTTCTTTTGGTGATCAACTTTTTTTAACATGCAAAACAAGAACGCAATAACCCGGGCACTCAAAGCGGAATTAAAATCGTTGTACGGCCAGCGCCTTGCAAAAATAATCCTGTTCGGATCTTATGCGCGCGGCGAACAGCATGAAGGCTCGGATATTGATTTTCTTGTTGTTCTGAATGATGAGGAGATAAAAACGGGCAAGGAGTTAAGGTATATGAGTAACGCATTGTACGACCTTGAATTAAAGTACAATATCAGCATCTCTGTACATCCGACCACCTTGGGGCGATACAATATATCGGATTATCTTTTTTATAAAAATGTACGTCAGCAAGGCATCGAAGTATGAAGAAGGATACAGCCAAACTAATTTCGCGAGCTGAAGCGTGTCTGGAGGAGGCGCATCATTTATTGGCCTACGACCATTATCTGGGAGCGATCAACCGTGCCTATTATTGTATTTTTGATTGTGCCCGTGCTTTGCTCCATGAGAATGAAATTTTTGCAAAAACCCATCAGGGAGTTCAAACAAAGTTCAACGATGCGTTTATTAAAACCGGCTTAATCCAGCGAAATCACGGTAACGCAATGCGCCACCTTTTTGCACTGCGTCAAGCCAGTGATTACGATTTTGATGCCGAACTGACCAGAGAAGACGCCGTCTATGCAAATGACATGGCAGCGCAATTTTTACAAACATGTAAACATTTTCTTGGAGGTTAAACCTTCCTTTTATGCAACTCCACAAGTTTCTCCCCCTGATGTGCCTGTTGGCCTTTTGTAAATCTGCCGGCTACACCGACGCGCCCAACCCCGGCGAACAATACAACGCCACTGAAGACCCCGCTCCCGTACCTTCCACACTCACTATTCCGGTCAATATTTCAGTTGACGACCTGATCCGCTCGCTCAATACCCGCCTCTCGGGTGCTGCGCTGTATGAAGATTACAATTTCAGCGACAACGGCAACGACGGACTGATGATGAATGCCTGGAAAAGTCAGGATTTGACCATGTTTATGAGTGGAAACACCGTGAAATACCGCGTTCCGCTCAAATTATGGATGAAAAAACAACTCCTGCTCGGCGCAACGGCTGAGGCAGAAGGCGAACTTGCCCTGAATTTTAAAACCACCTTCAACATCAATCCCGACTGGAGCCTCCGCACTTTCACCGAAGTGGAATGGCATGAATGGATCAGTCGCCCGGTCCTGAAAACCGGTATCGGCGACATCAATGTGGAAACCATCGCCAACCTCGCCCTCAATCGCAGTAAAAAAACGCTGAGCCAAACCCTCGATCAGTATGTCAGTCAGCAGATCAGCCTGCGCCCCTACGTGCAGGAAGCCTGGGAAGCCATCCAGCAACCCGTCTTGCTCGACGAAAATTATCGCATGTGGTCAAAAACCACGCCGCTCAGCATCGGCATGACACCCCTGCGTACGTACAACAACACCCTCAGCACCAAAATCGCCGTGGAATGCCTGAATGATGTTTCATTTGGGGAAAAACCCGCCTTCCGTGAAAATTCCACGCTGCCTGATCTCCGCCTGCTCGACGAAGCGCCGGATGATTTTCAAATGCACTTCGCCACCGACATCCCCTTCCAGGAGGCGGAACGGCTGGCCAAAAACAGCATGATCGGACAGGTATTTGAATCCGGTAAAAAGAAGGTAAAAGTGGAAGACCTCGCGCTTTGGGGCAACAACGACCGTGTGGTGGTCAACACCCGTTTGAGCGGCTCATTCAAAGGCAATATTTATTTCATCGGGCGACCGGCATTCAATGCTGAAAAAAACCAGATAGAGGTAAAAGACCTTGACTTTCATGTAGATACCCGCAATTTCCTGCTGCGCTCTGCCTCCTGGATCTTTCAGGGAACCATCAAAAAGAAAATGGCACAAAGCATGGTGTTTCCACTGGCGCAGCAAATCGCCGAAACCAAAAACTCCCTGCAACAAACGCTCGCCAATTATCCCATTCAGCCGGGTATTACCCTGCATGGCGCCCTCGACAGCATCGCCGTTCAGGATACACGGGTGACGCCCACCGGCATCCGTGTCCTGCTTTTCTCTTCCGGTCGGGTCAATGTAGATGTAAAGGGATTGTGATGCAGGAAAAATTCACCGAATTAAAAAGCACTGGTGAATGCGCTTGTTGCGGAAATCTTCCGGAACGGTTTTGGCGCTGATGTCCTGAATCTGTCCGGCGCGAATTTCATCTTCAGCAAGTTTGAATCGGCGGTAATTGGTTGAAAACCACAATTTTCCGCCGGGCGCGAGGCGTTGCAATGCCGAATTGACGAGCCAGACATGGTCGCGCTGGGTATCGAGCGTCCCGTGCATTCGCTTGCTGTTGGAAAAGGTTGGCGGATCGAGCACAATCAAATCAAACTTGTCCGTGACCGGTGCGCGCAACCAGGCGGTGACATCCGCCTGCAACAACCGATGGGGCCCGCCGGTGAAGCCATTGATTGCAAGATTGCGGTCGGCCCATTGCAAATAAGTCTGGCTCATGTCAATCGTCAGGGTCGAGGCGGCGCCGCCGGCAGCGGCATACACCGAAAAAGAGCCGGTATAGGCAAATAAATTGAGCATCCGTTTGCCGGCGGCTTCGCTGCGAACCATTTGCCGGGTGTTGCGGTGATCGAGAAAAAGACCGACATCGAGGTAATCGGCCGGGCGGATGACAAAATTCAGCCCGTTTTCATGCACGATAAATTCTGCGCCTGTGCGTGCAAAACGTTCGTATTGCCGGAGACCTTTTTGCCGCTGCCGGTATTTCACAAAGATTCGTTCCGGATGAACACCCAGCACCTCCGACGCGGCCGCCACACATTCCGACAGCCATTCGGCATGTTCGTCGGGTTCCATGCCGTGATTGCGTTCGTATTCAGCGATGTGGACAATTTCCTCATATACATCCACCGCGAGCGGGGTGCCCGGGATGTCATTGTCGTACACCCGGAAACAGGATATTCCCTGCCGCCTGGCCCATTTTCCAAAATGGCGAAAGTTCTTGGCAAGGCGATTTTTGAAAGGAAGCATGGACGGTGGACGGTGGACGGTAGACGGTGGACGGTGGACGGTAGACGGTGGACGGTGGACGGTAGACGGTGGACGGTGGACGGTGGACGGTGGACGGTGGACGGCGGACGGTGGACGGTAGACGGTGCCACGGTAGACGGTGCCACGGTGGACGGTGCCACGGACCGTCTACCGTCTACCGTCCACCGTCTACCGTCTACCGT
>JANRLZ010000370.1:0-5433 GCA_033762055.1 Saprospiraceae bacterium | reverse complement strand
CTACCATTGTTGGGGGCACGATTTCAAATGGTATATTTACCTCCACTCCGATCCTCAGCGGCCAACCCTATTCGTTCCAGATTGTTGACGCCAATGGTTGTGTATCGGGCAACATAAGCGGCAGTTTCAACTGTGCCTGCTCGACCAACGCCGGCGCTATGAATCTTACGCCCCTTAATGCCTGTGAAGACCAGTCGGTGACGGCGACACATTTGGGAGGGCAAGTGCTTGATGCCAATGACACCACTTCTTTCGTGTTGCACAGCGGCGCCGGCACAAGCATTGTTCCTCCGGTATTCGGACAAAACAACACCGGCACCTTTTCCTATCAACCGGGCATGGTGTTCGGCCAAACCTACTACATTTCGCTGGTAGCAGGGAACAATCTGAACGGGATTCCCGATTTGCAGGATCCGTGTCTTGCCGTTGCACAAGGACAACCGGTCACATTTTATCAAATCCCGATCGCCCATGCAGGAATTGATCACGATACCTGTGCGCTTACTCAATTCTTGAGCGCCGGCCCCGGCGTCGGGATTGGTGTTTGGACTGTAATCGGGGCTTCAGGATCGGATACACTGGCCATTAACAGTGCGCAAAACCCGCAAACATCCGCAACCGCCAGCGGTTATGGCGTTTTTACCCTGACCTGGACCCTGAACAACAACGGCTGTGTGGATACCGATACGGTGGTGCTTGATTTTAATCCGACACCCAGTATCAATGCAATTACGCCTGTTTGCGACGGCGCCAATGAAAATTATACCCTGAGTTTCCAGATAACGGGCGGTACACCCAATTACACAACCACCGGAACTCCCCCAGGCATGGCAAGCGGGAATACTTTTACCTCTGATCCCATCCCGAATGGGGGTACCTACAACTATCTGGTTACGGATGACGAAGGCTGCGTTTCAGCGCCACTAAGCGGTGCATTCAGTTGTGATTGTGCAACGGATGCCGGACAAATGGATCAAAACCTGCTTTCGACCTGTGAAGGCGGCAGCATTTCGGCCCAGCATTTGGGCGGCCAGACGCTTGATGCCAACGACACCGTTGCCTATGTACTGCATACCCTGCCGGGAACAACGCTGGGACAAATATTTGCCCAAAACAACACGGGCGTTTTCAGTTTCCAGAATGGGATGACTTACGGAACAACCTATTACGTCTCCTTTGTTGTAGGAAATAGCTTGAACGGCTCTCCTGATCCAATGGATCCCTGTTTTTCGGTAACTCCCGGTCAGCCAGTGGTTTATTACCAAAATCCGGTGGCAAATGCCGGAACAGATCAGGCCACCTGTGGCGTCTTCCTCAACCTGAATGCCAATGCACCCGCAGGAAGTACCGGCCAATGGACCATCAACAGTACCCCGGCCGGCGGCGTGCTTGACCTGGGCGACCCTAACAGCGCCGTCAGCGCGGCTGTTGCCACCGGTTATGGCGCATACACGCTCACCTGGACTTTGGCCCAAAACGGTTGTATCGGTACGGATCAGGTAACCCTTCAGTTCAATGACAATCCTGTTCTCGACGATTTGATACGGAGTTGCGATGCTGCAAACGAAAATTTCACCGTAACACTCACCATCTCCGGCGGAACAGCGCCTTATACGGTGAACGGCCAATCCGTGACCGGCAACACCTTCACTTCGAACAGTTTTGCCAACGGCCAATCCTATACGTTTAATGTAACAGACGCCAATGGCTGCTCCATGCCGCAAATCGTAGGCGCCTTCAGCTGCAACTGCGCAACCAATGCAGGTACCATGTCGGCGCAAACATTGAGCGTATGCGAAGGGCAAACCCTGACGGCCACTGCTTCCGGTGATTTCAGCCTCGACGGCAATGATGTAACTGCGTATGTGCTACACAATGGCGCCGGCCCTGCACTCGGGCAGGTTTTTGCCCAAAACACCACCGGTACGTTTGCTTTCGATCCGGCACAAATGATTTTCGGTACCACCTACTACATTTCGCTGGTGGCCGGCAATCCGCTTGGCGCCTTCCCCGACCCGCTGGACCCCTGTTTCTCTGTCGCGCCCGGCCAACCGGTACAATGGCTGCAAAATCCGGTGGCCAATGCCGGCCCTGATCTTGAAACCTGTGGTTTAACTCTGAACCTGAATGCCATCAACAACCTGTTCAGCGGCAGCTGGTCGCTGGTTTCCGGCCCCGGCACGGCGAATTTTGACGATGTTTCCGACCCTGAAAGCAACACAGATGTCAGTACAAATGGTGTTTACGTGTTCCAGTGGACGGAGGCAAACGGCACTTGCACCGATTCGGATGTAATGAACGCAACGTTCAATGCACTTCCGGATTTGACCACCCTGAATGAAATCTGTAATGGAACCAATACGGAATTTGTGGTGACATTCACGGCAACAAACGGACAGGCGCCCTACGCCGTCAGCGGATTAAGCGGATCATTTGCCGGAAACGTATTTACCTCGCTCCCGATTCCCAACAATTCGAGCTATTCCTTTGTCCTGTCGGATGCCAATGGTTGTGAAAGTCCCAGCGTATCCGGTGCGCACAATTGCGATTGCGCAACCGATGCCGGCACGATGGAAACTTCGCCGGCTACGTTTTGCGAAGACCAGGCTGCCATCGCCGTCTGGAACAACGACGCCACGACCGATGCCAATGACCTGATCCAGTTTGTCCTGCATAATGGCTCCGGCGCTGCGTTGGGCAATACCATTTTTGCAACCAATGATCAGCCGAGTTTCAATTTTGGCGCCGGTTTGCAGTATGGCGTGGTGTACTATATTTCAGCGGTAGCCGGCAACGATCTGGCGGGCAATGTGGATATAGATGATCCCTGCCTGTCGGTTACGCCCGGCGTTCCGGTCCAATGGAAACCCATTCCGACTGCCGAAATTTCGGGAGATGCAACGCTCTGTGCAGGCGGTCAAACCGTTATATCCTTTAGCGGCACCGGCGTTTTTCCGCTTACCCTTGATTATTCCGACGGCGCCAATCTTAACACACTGGTACTCACCGGCGCTCAAACTGTCACCCTGAACGTTGCGCCCACCGCCACTACCACCTATTCGTTGATCAATGTAACCGACGGAACATTGCCTGCCTGTGCAGCGCCATTGTCCGACGCCGTGACGATCACCATCAACCAGCCCGTAAATGCCGGCACGGCCAACGCGGCGCTTGAATTTTGTGAAAATGCCGGCACTTTGGTTCAACTCAACACCTTGCTCAATGGCGCCGACGCCGGCGGACAATGGTCGGAAACCTCGCAGTCACCCTCCCAGGCAGGCGCGTTCAACGCTGCTGCAGGAAGTTTTCAGCCGAACGGTCAAGCCGCCGGCACCTACACTTTCCGTTACCGGCTCGACGGTCTGGCGCCCTGTGAAGATGATGAAACAACCGTAAGCATCATCATCTATCCAAAACCCGTTGCCGATGCAGGTCTGGATCAAACCCTGAATTGCAATGTGTTGTCGGCCGACCTCGGCGGTTCAGGCACCTCGGCTGGCAATTATTTGTGGACCTTGAATGGCGATACGGTAGGTGTAGCGCAACAGTTTTTGGCCAAAGAAGGTGGCACGTATGTGCTACTGGTTACAACCCCGCAAGGTTGCAGCGATACCGATCAGGTCACCGTGACAGAAGACAATGAGGTACCAATGGCCGATGTTGTTTCTTCACGCGATGTACGTTGTTACGGCGAAACCAATGGTGTGGTCTCGGTAGATGCTGTTACGAGTTCTCACCCGCCTGTTTTGTATTCGCTGAATGGCGGGCCATTTGTTGCCAACCCCTTCTTTTCCGGACTTGCTCCCGGCGAGTATGTGATTACTTTACAGGATGCCAACGGCTGTGAAAGCGAAACCTTGCCATTGGTCGTAAATGAACCGCCGGAACTCACCGCCGATCTCGGGGGCGATCTTGCGCTCGAACTGGCCGACTCCGCCCATATTCAACTACAAACCTCCTTGACAGCCAACTCACTGGAAAGCATTGAGTGGCAACCCTTGCTCGACACATCAGCCGCAGGTCTGCCTTATCAGCATTTTTTCCCGCTTAATTCGGTGCTGGTTGCCGTCACCATTCGCGATACTTCCGGCTGTACGGCACGCGATCAGATCCTGGTACGGGTGGATAAAACCCGGCATGTTTATATTCCCAATGTGTTTAACCCCGAAAGTGATGAAAATTTGCTTACGGTGTATGGCGGCCGCGACGTCTTGGAAATCGAGTCGTTCCAGATTTTTGACCGCTGGGGAGAGGAAATTTACCAGCAGTTCAATTTCCCGCCCAACAGTCCAACCTTGGGCTGGGATGGCCGCATCAAAGGTCAACTGGTACCGCCGGCGGTTTTTGTTTATTTCGCCGTGGTTCGTTTTATTGATGGTGAAAAAGTATTGTTCAAAGGAGATGTGACGGTTACCAGATAAAACAGTTAAAACCGTCGCCCTCCCGTCACTGTTACAAATAGAGACACATCGGACGCAATTTGCCACGGTGTGTCTCTTATTTTTATACGTTGACAGTCAACAAAAAAACGGTGTCTTTTGCACCAAAAATCCGACAATGCCTTTCCTCACTGCCGAATGGCGCAAACTTCTGATGGCAAACTATGAAGTTCCGCCTGTTTTGTTAAAGCCTTATTTGCCTGCCGGCACTGAACTTGATTTTTGGCGTGGCCGATGCTATGTCAGTCTGGTAGGATTTATGTTCCTTAAAACGCGCGTTATGGGAGTTCCCATCCCGTTTCACCGCAATTTTGAAGAGGTCAATTTGCGGTTTTACGTCCGGCGAAATGAAAAACGCGGTGTAGTATTTATTCGGGAAATTGTACCGAAACCGGTTATTGCCTGGGTGGCAAATGCCGTTTACCAGGAAAACTATATTGCCTGCAGGATGCGCCATGAATGGACGGCGCCTGAAGCCTCGAAGTGGTCGGTTGCTTACGAATGGAAGCCGTTTTTCGGTGGCAACTGGCTCCGTTTTTCCGCCATTGCACGATCCGGTTCCGAACCGATCAAAACCGACAGTGAAGAGGAGTTTATTACCGAACACTACTGGGGATACGCGCGCGCAAGCGCAACTAAAACCCATGAATACCAGGTAGACCACCCGCGCTGGGAGGCGTACCCGGTGTTGTCGCACGATATTCGGGGGGATTTTGCACGACAATACGGCGGCGCCTTTGGCGAAATTTTGTCTCAAAAACCCGAGTCGGTTTTGCTCGCAGAAGGCTCTCCGGTATCGGTACTGCATAAACAAGTCTTGCGCTGACCGCGTTTTTTATCTTTTTTGACTTTTCTTGTCTTTTTGTTGAAAGATAGTGCGTGCTGCCAGCCGGCATCTTTGCTTCGTCATAAAAATTCATCTTATGAAAATCGGAGCATCTTCCATCGAACCAGCAGCCTGGCGACCCGAAATTTTCCACCCGTCCAATCCGGA
>JANRLZ010000369.1:0-11120 GCA_033762055.1 Saprospiraceae bacterium | reverse complement strand
CAGCGCTGACATCTATGCTCCAGTCAAGATTTCCGGTTTGAACATCAAGACAGTATGTGCGGTGCCAAGAATTAACAAGAATTTTATTATTAATTCCAAAAATTTGATTACCAAGAAACCCATCAATCGGCATGATAAAATTGTCAAATTTCCAGCGTTTTTGACCGGTTTCCGCATCCAGCATGGTCACAAATGCCGAGGGGGCGGCAAAGTTGGAAGTGAATATGATATTTCCATTGACGAGGCATTGGGGGCTTGTGGTGTGTTCACCACTTGTATCCGGCGTTATCGGTACTTGCCACAAAATTTTTAGTTTACTAACCACCGGGTCTGGTGTTGGTGGAAGAATAGGAGGAAGGGGCTCCTTGTGACAGTTAAGGAGGAAGAAAAAACTAAACAGGAACAGCATGTTTTTCATTTATTTTTCATTTTAAGCGAGGGTAGTTGGACTACCCTCGCCAATCAAAAAATCATTTTTCGTCAGTGATAAACCAATCATCAAATCCGGCGCCTCCTATTGTGAACAAGTTTAACAATGCATCTTTCGTCTGCTCTGAATTTCGCAACTGAAAATGGTTGGCATAATTGAGACGCATAGACGTCCCGCCCCAAGCGGAGGCAGAGCCGGCTAAGACAACGCCATCGGATGGTCGAATTACTTCCTGGACATTTGAAATCCATCGCCAGCTACAATGGTCGTCCTCATTTGAAAGGCATTCTGCTTGTGTAGTCGCATTGGTGGGAGTTGTGGGGTCGTTGTCGCAAAAGCATTTGTAGGTGCCGACATCCTGAATATCAAGCCCGCCAATAATTATTTTCCACTGTCGGTCTACTCCTTGCGACCAGCGCCAGGCGTTGTGATAAAGGTTTCGTAGATCTGTCTGAAGCCTAACTTCAGGGTCGTGAGTGATACAAAAGAGGGGCCACAGCGCCCAATCCCACCAGTCACAATATCCACCTAAATTTTCAACATTTTGGGCATGTAGTTCATATTTTGCCTGATACTCCGCCATGAGTTTATTCGCCCAGTCAACCAAATCCTGATCCTGGTTCGCAGAAAATACAGGTGCGTTACTTACATCATCAGGAGGTGATCCCAAGGTTCTCCAAATCAACTGTTTAGAAGTAAAGCCATTGTCGGAGGGGTCTTCATGTGGTTTGGCGAACTCAATTCCATGGAAAGCGGCTTGGTGTACGTTCGAAGCATAGCCGTTCAATTCGCCCAACTCTGTTGCGCCTACTGCATAGCCGTTGGAAACACCGGAAAAGAATTTACTCAGGGCAAATGGCAAAATCGCATCAGGCGCATCTGTACAGAGTTCGTTTATTGATTCGTTGATGTCGCTTAAGTCTAGAAAAAAAGCGATTATGGGCTTTTCTTTGAACAAGGCTGCTGCACCAGTACTCAAAACTGATTCACAAGCATCGTGAGCCAGTTCGTTGATCAGGCCATTGTTCCGGCTGTTGACAATATTAGCGCCCTGGTGCGGGCTGCCAAAAGTTGCGATTCCGTAAAAATTACGCGCACTTGGCGGATCATTTTCAAGTTCCATGTCTGCCCACCTCGACACGATTCCGCCCTGGCTATGTGCGATGATGAAATTACGAGAAAAGTCTGTTACGCCACGAGCCTGCATGGCGCCACTTGACGCAAGAATATTATCATTCAATGTACTTCCTGCCGCCGGCAACCCAGTTGTTGAATAGGTCATTAACAGCCCTACCGTTTTCCTTGCAGGGTAGGTATTCCCCGCACCTTCATCCGTCGCTTCTTTTACCTGCGCGAGCGAATTCAGGTCGCCGCCGAAACCATGCACCCAATAAATACCTCGCAGGTCACCCGCAAAAGGATCCGGCGGCGGCGGGGTGTATGGGCCAATAAACTCGTCGTTGTAGTAACTTGGAGGTGAGTTAAAAACGCCTGGATAAGATGGCCCTGGGCATACCGTGGATTGTGAGAAAGCGGCTGTTCCCCACAAAAAAAGGAACAAAAAAATGAAGTTTTTCATGTCAATTTTATTTTAAACTGCTGCTGATATGCAGTTGTTCGTTAAGATTTTGAAATTTCGAGGTATTTCAATCAATTACTCTTTTTGACGAATTTTAATGATTGATATCCCGTTTTCATCTGCAGGCGCACAAAATATATCCCGTCTTGAACACCCGAAAGCGGAATATTGATTTCTACACCCGGCTCGGTTACGGGTGCTTCATGGACTAATTTCCCCATTACATCGTAGATTTGCAGGAATGAACCCAGAAGCACCTCTTTGCCAGGAATAATGTTGAGAAAATCGCCTGTCGGGTTGGGCCGGATAAAAATTGATTCAACATCTGCTTGGTTGGAATTGTAGTTTCTTTCATTTGAAGCAATCGCCACCACATAATTTGAATATCGTTTGCGTACAACATCTTCCATACACGCACCGGATGGGCGTATTACTTTCCTTTTTGTCATTTCTTCCAATGGCGCATAAATGCCTTGCGCGGTATATCCGTATTTTTGGATAAGGGTTTCCTGGGGCTGAGCTCCCTCGAATCGAGTTGTTGTGATTCGAAGCGCTGCCGGTTCAAATAATGTTGTTACTCCGGCGATATTAATTTGCCATGCACCGTTTGATAGTGAAGTTACGATACCGCCTTGCGCTTGAATATTTTGAATACCTTGCGCATTGGGATGAGATGGGAATATGGTCATAATTTGAATGTCGCCATTGATATGACGATTCCTCATCGCGGTGTAGTCCGCCTGATAAGCTGAATCGGCAGGCATTGATGTATACAGGGCGTTGTCAACGCCATATATTTGCATACCGGCTTGATTAATTTCAATGCGACCAATTTTGCGTGGGAATTCCGAATAGGCTTCTTCAGGGTTCATGATGACAATCGTCGAAGCATGGTGGTTATCTTCAGTGATCCGCCTTTCGACTTGTTTTACAATCCTGAGAGTACGAAGTTTGTCCATGTCAAGTTGGCTCAACCCACTTCCAGGGCCGCCTTCCGGAGCCATGTGGAAAGTTGTTTCCTCCACAGTATAGTTGAGTTTGTACTTTAATCCCGATGGAGGTAAAGGGAGAGTTGTTGTTTGTGTCCAACCGTTTCCGGCCAAGCACATGACCAAGAACAAAATGAAAATGGTTCTCATGAAAAATTAAATTTAATGGTTAAAAAATGAGAACCTGCAGGTTCGAAGCAATTGCTCTACAAATATCCAGGCTTTCCAAAGGCGCCTCCAATTTACTTTTCTCGCATTTTGAGACCACACCGGTCATTTGTCTCACATTTTGAGACTAAATTCCTCTGTTCGTTATTTTTATCTCAAAATCGGAGACTTATTTTTCCAAACGGGGTAGAAATTCTCATAAAATGAGAAAAAAAAGTGTATATTTGTAAGCGAGGGGACGCTATCACGCCCTGCAAATCATCTCATCTTTACCCTGTTTCCATATTAAATCGCTTCATGGCTTCCGAATTTCACCACTACATTCTTGACCGCGCGCAAAAAGCCTGTTCCTCCAACATGCTGCTGGCCGATGAGTTAATGACGCTGCTCAACCAAAGCAAAGCCAACATTTATAAGAAAATGCAGGGCAAGACGCCCTTTTCCATGGAAGAATACCTTGCTATTTCCCGAAAATATGATATTTCGTTAGATGCCATCATTCATAAATCGCAAGGTGAATTCCAGAAAGTTACTTTCGACTACTCTTTGCCCGAACACCAGCCCCAATCGCCCGACGGCTTTCTCGAAAAGATATTCCTCGACCTGCAACGAATTATTCAAATTCCGCTGGCGAGCATTTCTTATGCATCCAATGAAGTTCCAATCTTTCATTCTCTGCGGTATCCGACCCTCACGGCATTTAAATTATATGTCTGGGCCCGAACCAACTGGTTGATTTCCGACCAACTCTCCCCCACTTTTGATCCCGATCGTTTCTACCAAACCTGGCCTGCTGTTGAGACGCTGCGAAATGATATCAGCGATTTATACCGTCAAATTCCAGGCAAGGAATTTTGGTCGCGTACGGTGGTTGACAACATTCTGAACCAAATCAAGTATTACGAAAATTGCGGTTTTTTTATCCATCCATCTCTGCCGCAGGGTTTAAGAACTGAATTGGGCCAAATGCTCGAAGAATGCGCCCAAATGGGCGCTATGAACAGCAAAACAACTTCTTTCGGAAGTACATCAGGCGCAAAGCTTGATTTGTACCTCAATGAGATTGCTTATACCAACAATATTATTATGATCTATCGGGATGAAATTCCGCTTATAGTTTATTCCACGATGGACAACCCGAACTTTCTGCGTTCTCAGGATCCCGTCTTTTGTCAAAGAATGAACGGATGGATCAAACAAATCGAAACTTGCTCTTTCCACACCGGGAACGAACTGCACCGGCTAAATCTGTTTCGTGATCTGAACCGGAAAATTATACCCGGTTTTTTGTGATTTGAATGAATCAGACGGATTGGGCGAAGGATTTGAACCCTGTTTTTCATGCAACTCCCAATAATCCTGGACTACCTTTGTCCCACCGCCCATATCCCCGGCGGGGTTTATTGCAGCTACACGTGAAAAATATTGCCATTCTTACCGGCGGCGACTCCGAGGAGCGCGTCATTTCCCTGAAAAGCGGACAAGTAGTGTTCGATCACCTGCCCAAAGACCGCTATCGCTGTTTCCTGATTGACATTCAAAAAAGCGACTGGCGGGAAGTCATTTCGGGTACGCAGGTGGATAAAAACGATTTTTCCCTGACCCTCCACGGAGAAAAGATCCGCTTCGATGGTGTTTTCGCCGCCCTGCACGGCACACCGCTGGAAGACGGTAAAATGCAGGGTTATTTTGATATCCTGGGTATTCCCTACACCTGTTGCGATGGTTATGTGAGCGCGCTGACCATGAACAAACACAACACCAAGATGCAGGTAGCGCAGTATGGCCGGCGCGCGCCCATGGCGCAATCGGTGCTGCTACACCGGGGTGAAACGATAGATGCCGCGCAGTTTGCGGCATTGGGTATGCCGTTATTTGTCAAACCCAATACCCACGGATCGAGTTTCGGCGTCACCAAAGTGAAAACCGCCGATGCGCTGTTGCCTGCAATTGAGGAGGCGTTTCGTTTCGACCGGGAAGTGGTCGTGGAAAGTTTTTTGCCCGGACGTGAATTTTCCAATGGCGCGCTGCGCGTGAATGGCGAAGTGGTCGTTTTGCCCGTCACGGAAATCATTCCTGATGATGAATTTTTTACCTATGCCGCGAAATATGAAGGCCGCTCCAAAGAAGTAACGCCGGCTGAAATCAGTCCGGAACTCACGACTCAGTGTCGCGAACGTTCGCGTTTTCTCTATCAGGCCCTGCAATGCCGCGGCGTCGTGCGTTTTGATTACATCCTGGTCGGCGACACCTTTCATTTTCTCGAAGCCAATACCATCCCGGGCATTTCACCGGCCAGTATCGTGCCCCAGCAAGCCGTCGCCCACGGCTGGCCCTTGGGCGAATTCTTTGCCCTGCTCATAGAAGAAGCCCTCCGGAACGCAAACCCAATCAACCCTATGGTATCTGCATAAACCGACTCATTAACCATACACTGAAGTGAAGTAACTATATTCCGGTGTCGGCGAGGACGCCACACCGGAATTGATAAAACCTTACTCAACCCCCATAAACCTTCATCAACCCTCCTCATGACCGCCTTCATCTCCCGCAGCATCATGCCCGATTCCGATTTTTATGCCGTGTTGAAAGCGGCGGGCTGGCAGGTGTCCGGACAGTCATTTGTGACGCTTACGCCGATCGTTTTTGAGGAAATTCCGTCCTGCGAGTGGTTGTTTTTTTCCAGTCAGAATGCCGTACGTTTTTTCTTTCAACAAATCGAAAAGAGCCAAATCCCGGTACCGGATGTAAAATGGGCTGCCCTGGGGCCTTCAACAGCGAGGGCGCTGGAATTTCACCGGCATACGGCCCATTTTACCGGCACCGGCGAGCCGCGAGGCACGGCTCAGTTGTTTCGCCGGTACGCTGCCAAACATCCTGTGTCAGGCCCGATTGTTTTCCCGGCGGCACGGCGCTCGCGGCAAAGCGTAATGACCTTGCTACACCTTGATTTTCAGTGTGTTCACTTTGATATTTACGACAACCAGCCGGTTCCCAACCCGCAGCAACGCACCGAGCAGGTGCTGGCGTTTACCAGCCCGATGAATGCGGAGGCGTATTTTTCACAACATGTTTTGTTACCCGGGCAAAAAGTAGCCGCCATCGGCGGCACCACCGACCGCGCACTGCAAGCCCTGGGCATCCGCGAAACCGCCATCGCCGCCGAACCCAACGAATACGGACTGGCTGAAGCCGTTCTGACCCTCGGTGAATTGAAGGGGGGATAGCTGGTGAAGGAGGTAATGCGGATGATTTTTTAGATGCTGTTTAACTGCCGCAACGCTTCTTTTAATTCGCGCAGGGGCATGGACCGGTATTGCATGGAAAGCGGCTCATCGCCCACTTTTATATCGCGGCGAGCGTATTGTGGCATTCCATTTTCCATCTTTACGGCCACTACCGTTACCGCCCTGCCTTTAGGCAAACCATTTACCACATACTTGCCCGAAGGGTCGCGTTGAAACGAAAGCATGGCCCGGATATCACTGCAAACGGCATACAAGGTGGCATCTTCCGCTTCGTTGACCACCACCTGCATTTTTTCTGCCGGGTCGTTGTAAAAACGATCGCAGTTGATCCAGCCAAGCTGACTGACGGTCGCAACATATCCCCCGAGGATGGCATTTTGCTCCGCGAACGGACGGTTCTGCAACAACAATCGCTCCTGAATTTCCGCTTTCAAACTGTCTGAAATCGCCCGTATGCCTGTTGCTGCCAACATACGGTTCGTGGTCCGATAAGTCGTATCGGTTTCCATTGATTGCATTACTTCCCAGTACAGTTTGCTGTAAGGTTTGTAATAGTCGGTTACCTTGTGACCAATGATAGTTTCCACCAGGCTTTTTTCGGCGTTTAACAAATAACTTCTCTCCGCATTGGGTACATCGCGGAAACAGCCTTTTTGCAACATCATGTAATGACGGAGTTCGGTGGCGGTTTCTTCCACTTCGTTGTACAAATTGGAGTAGGTTTCGTATTTTTTGATGGTTTTTGCTTTTTGACGAATGGCCTGATTCAGCGCTTTTCCATACAGGTGTACCGCCAACTCTCTCTGGTAAATTTCGATGGCGTGGATGCGGTCGCGGAGTTCATTGACCCATTCTGCGTGGGCTTTTTCGTGTTGCCGCAAGGCTGCTTCATAGCCCGCCATATTATTATGGTATCGTTCGTTGAGGGTCAGATAACGCAACGAATCGCGGTGGTAATTTTCCAGCCTTGTTTCAAAGTGAGGTTTGGCTTTTTTTAATTCTTTACGGTTGAGTTGCTGGTCGGCTCCGCCGAAAAGTCGCTCCATTTCGCTCCATTCCGGCTTTTTGGGCGCCCGTGGCTGGTAGGGCGCTTTTGGCTTTTGAGGTTCCGGCGGCATCGGTCCGCTGTATGCCGGACGCGTCGGCAGGGGATACAGCGGCACTTTGATACCGGCGATCCTTTTTTCGAGCGCCGGATCAATGGTTAATGAAACACGCTCGCGTTGCAGGGTTTTGCGGAATTTTTGTCCGGCCGGCTTCCAGTTGACCCCGCCGGCAGGGGTATTTTCAGCATAAAAAAGCTCCATTTGCGGGTCAAAATTGCCGCCATTGGGAATGGAAACGGTAAGCGAGGCGTCTTCGGCAAGCCGCAAGGCACGTCCGTTGGCTTGTGCAGTGATGCATACCATTCCGCCGGTTTGTAGGATACGGCCGTCGGAACTGGTCGTCAAATTGTGCAGAATAAAATCGGAAGGCTGAAACGCCTCCTGAATATGCAAGGTAACCGGGCCGTCAGGTGCGGCGCCATCGTAGGTGACAAAAGCATGTGCCGGTACGATTACCAGGGTTCCATTGGGAGTGCGAACGGTTTGTTCCCCGGCGTCGGGCGCCAGGAGAAACGTTTGATTTTCCTTTGGTACAAGGCGTTCGCGAAGGGCAAAAAAATCATCAAATTGAAAAGTGTGCAGCGTCAGATCCACCCGCCTGCTGCGTTGACGCTCTTCGTCGCTCCGGCCCTCATTTTTTTGTTCGCCCCAGTTTTGTACGCTCGACTTATCGGCGATCAGTCCTTTTTCACTCAGATAATGTTGCACCGCAGCGGCTCTTTGTCCCGCCAGTTGCAGGTTGTAATCGCCGGCCCCGCGGTCGTCGGCAAATGCTGCGATTGTTACCTGATAATCCGGCGCATTCAGGAGCAGTGGAATGAAAGTTTCCAGTGTTTGCCTGGCATCCGGCGAGAGATCGGATTTGCCGGTTTCAAAATAAACGGAAACCTGCGACGTGTTTTGGGCGCTGAGACCGGATACCAATGAGATCAACAGGAAGGCAAGAATTGTAAAGCCGAGTTTTTTCATAAATAAGGAGTTGTTCAGATGAAGTTATAAAAGAAATCGTATGAAAATGAATGATTGCCTTCAAATATTGCATACCGATTTTTTTTAGCAAAATAGTAAATACTGAACCAGCGGTTTCGAGTCAAAAAAGTAGGCGGAGGTTGGGCAAAATCTAACCTTTTTTGACCAAAATGGGAGCGGCTAAGTTTTTACGCAAAATAAAAAGCGCGCCGGAGCCATAGCCCCGACGCGCAAAAAAGAAAGTATGACGCGGTTTACGAATTAACGCTGTATCACCAACTTTTGCGTACGCACGCCCGCATCCGAACGAATTTCCAGTTGATACATACCGGCCGACAGCGCGCCTACTTCTACACGCTGTGTAAATTCACCGGCAGGTACCCATCCAAAGTCGCCTTCCATCATCAAACGACCGGCGGCATCGCGCACGGCATAACGCAGGTTTTCACCTTGCGACAACTGCAAACGAACCCAGGTCTCATCCGTTGCCGGATTGGGAGCAAGTTGCACCGATTCGAGCAAACGATCGAGTTCGTTGGTGCTTACGAACACCGGCAGCGGGAAGGTTTCGCCGTCGGACGTGGCGACCCAAAGTTCAAAACCAGGCTGTGAGGCAAGGAAGCCGGAGGCAAAAACTGTCAGGGCTTGTCCTTCAAATCCTGTCAGCGGCGCCTGATAACTTTGCACGACCGTGTTGTTATCGTCGGCGGGTGTAATCGAAATGATATAATCGGTAGCCGGTACACTGAGGTAACCGGAGAATTCGCTGTATGCTACGTTGTCTACAATGACCGGACCATTGTAAAGCGTTACATCCACCTCCGGCGCATCGGGCGAACCATGATAAACCGTAAATTCAACATTGTTCGGATCCAGCGCCCGCACACGACCCTGGTCGGTTACTACCAGTTCGAAACCAGGCGAACCGCCTACGACGCCACTGGCAACGATCAGGTAGGTTTTTCCGGTTTCAAGACCGCTTACCGGCAAAGTGTAAATGGCGTCGCTGATGTCGTCGCTGTTTTCACCGGCAACCCCGAGGGTAAAGGACGAACGAGCCGGGAACAAACCAAAATTGGTGGCCTGACGGAATTCAAAATCGTCCAGTACCAGTACGCCGTCTGAATTGAAATCATCGGCATAGTACACATCTACGATCGGATCCGGCGAATTGTGTATCACCTGCACTTGTGCAAAAGAGGGCAGCGGGAACGTAAACCCGTCGGGCAAGGTGGCCCAAAGGTCAAAAGAACCGTCGCTCAGCAACCCGGAAGCGTAGATGACCATGGCGAAACCACCTAATCCGCTGAAATCGCCTCCCCAGATACCCACGGTTTGGGTGGGTGTGCTGGAAGGAACAATTTCGAGGAAAAGCAGCTGTGCCGGGATGGACAAATAATCCGTGAAATCGCCATATTCAGCGCCGGGTAAAACCGTAATATTGTCGAAATAAGAGCGAATATCCACTGCCGGCGCATCAGGAGCGCCATGCAGTATGGCAGCATCGAAGTTGTTGGCATTTTCCCCGCGTTCGCGGCCCATGTCGTTGATTAACAGGGTAAAAGGTGTTTGGGTATTGCCTACAATACCGCTTGCCACCACCACGTAAGTTTTGCCGTTTTCGAACGTTACGGGGAAATTCACCAGCGTATCTGCTGCCGATTGGCTGTTGGCAGGCGCAATGCCAAAATTGATCTGGAATTCGGCCGGAACATACACAAAGGGAGTGGCGGTGCGGAATTGAAAATCATCCAGAAACAAACCGCCTTCAGCATATACGTCTACCGTCGGATCGGGACTATTGTGAATCACCTGCACCCGCGCTACCGGCGAGAGCGGAAGTTCAATCACTGCACCGTCGGGCAAAACAGCAAACAAACCAAAACCGGGTGTTCCTGCCAAAAATCCGCTGGCAAATACCCGCAAGGCTACACCGTCCAATCCAGAAAGGTCGGCGCGGTATGTGCCAACAATCTGGCTGTTACCCGCCGGCTTGATGTCAATATAATATTCATCTGCAGGCAGATCAAGATAGGGGGTCAATTCGCCGAAGGCGAGATCGCCGGCCAATATGCCGGCAAGACGTTCAACTACATCTACTGCAGGCGCATCCGGACTGCCATGGAAAATGCTGACGGCAGTCTGGCCTGCGCCGGCAGTTTCGCGGGCATCATCAGCGACAACCAGTCCAAAGGGAGTGGTAGGGCTGCCCACAACGCCATTGGCAAATACCGTGTAGGCGCGGGTAGGGGAGAGGTTGACCGGGAAGCTTGCCAGTACATCATCCACCGAATTGCTGTTCCCGGGCGCAACACCGATAGCAACGGTGCGATCTGCCGGAAAATCCACAAACGGGGTTGCGGTGCGGAAAGCAAAATCATTCAAAAGCAGGGTGTTACCTGCGTAAACATCTACGGTCGGGTCGGGCGAGTTGTGGACAATTTGTACACGCGCGGTGGGAGTAAGCGGGAGTGGCACTACTGTGCCGTCGGCCAGCACGACGTACAAGCCGAAAGCCGGTGTTCCGCCCAACAATCCGCTCGCAAATACGATACCCGAACCGCCGGCCAGTCCGCCCAGATCGGCGCGGAAAGAGGCCACGGCATTCGGTGCGCCGGCCGGACGAACGGC
>JANRLZ010000368.1:0-10574 GCA_033762055.1 Saprospiraceae bacterium | reverse complement strand
TACTGCCATGGACGATCTGCGCAAGGTGCTGCAGGAAATAGATGTGCTGACCATCAATGATGAGGAAGCACGCCAACTTTCGGGCGAACATGCCCTGGTTAATGCCGCCAAAGTCATTCACCAGATGGGCCCCCGGTACCTGATAATCAAAAAAGGCGAACACGGCGCTTTACTGTTCCATCGCGGTAAAATCTTCTTTGCCCCGGCGCTCCCGCTCGCTGAAGTAACCGACCCAACCGGCGCGGGCGACACCTTTGCCGGCGGTTTTATGGGCTGGATCGCCAAAACCGGCGATACCTCCTTCGAAAACATGAAAAAAGCTGTGGTTTGCGGCTCTGCCATGGGATCGTTTTGCGTGGAAAAATTCGGTATCGAACGGCTCAAGGGCCTGACGCCCGCCATGATCGAAAACCGGATGAAGGAATTCGCCGAACTGGTGCATTTTTAAGACCGGCGAATCGGCAGTGCGTTGATTCCTTCCGACCTTTGCAGCAAATCTCCATGCTGTGAGCGAATTGCCGTCCCCACAAACTCCGCTGCCCGACAATCCCGAAGCCCAACAATTTGTCCGCTCCGTCCGGCTGTCCCGTATTATTCTGCCTGTTGCCCTTGGGCTGGCGGCCGTTGGATACCTGTTTTATACCCAGTTTGATGTAGAAAAGTTCAGGGAAATTGCCTGGACCGGCCGGGCATTTGCCTGGATCGGCGCGGCGTTGTTATTGTTGCTGGCGCGGCATTTTTTTTATGCCTACCGACTGAAAGTACTGACGGGAGAGACCTATTTTTCCTGGAAAAAATGCCTCGAGTTGATCGTGATCTGGGAGTTCAGCGGCGCGCTGACTCCTACAAGCAAGGGCGGCCCGTTTGTTATGCTGTTTGTGTTGACCCGCGAAAAACTGTCGGCTGGCCGCACTGCCGCGGCTATTTTTTACACGATGATCTGCGATTCGGGCTTTTTTGTCATCGTATTGCCCATTTTGCTTGCTGTATATGGCCCGCCGATGCTTTACCCGGGTATGCAATCGTACTCGGATAAAAACCTGGCTTCGGGGGTGTTGTTTGCTACCTATGGTATGATGGTGAGTTACTGGTTGTTCCTGGTGTTTTTTGTATTTATCCGGCCACAATATGCCAAGGGCGCGCTGGGTTGGTTGGCCCGCCGTACTTTGCTTCGTCGTTTTGCGCCCAAGCTGAATCGCCTGGGAGAAGAATTCGAACTGGCGGCAGCCGAAATGCGCCGTCAACGCTGGACGTATCATTTGCGGGTTATACTTTGCGCCGTAGGCGCTTGGACCAGTAAATTCCTGATGATCAACTGTCTGATCATCGCCATCGTGCCCGAAACGCCGATTGATGGCGGTACACAGGCATTTATTTATGCCCGGCTCGTCGCCATGTTTATTATTATGGCATTCAGCCCCACGCCGGGCGGCGCCGGACTGGCGGAAATTGCCCTGGCAGGTTTCATCTCCGATTATGTACCGCAGGGCATTGGTTTGGTAGTAGCCCTGCTGTGGCGCGGCATGGCGTATTATGGGTATCTGGTTGCCGGCGCGTTTATTGTACCAGCCTGGGTAGCCGCGCGCCTTATGCCGAAAACAACAAAAAAAACAGCCGAAAGCGCTGCCTGATTATGCGTTTTTCCTTCTTTTTTCTCCTTTTGCCCTTATGTGCCTGCAATAGCCCGGAGGCGCGCCTCGAGCGTTTGCGACATGAATTTTGGGAAAATTTTGCCCGGCACGATTATTTTGAAATTCGCACAGGGGAAGAAACGCTGCATTTGCCGTTGCCGCCTTCCGACCAGGAGACAGAAAGCCGCAAGGAGAAATTGACACAATTACAACAAGTAGCGCAGGCACTTGAAAATGAAATGCTGAATGACACGGGACGTCGCCAACTAGCACAGATAAAACGCGCTTTGCAAGATCTGGCCGCATCCGGTCAGGGTGTTTTGTTTGATCCTGCGCAGTGTGTCGTAGCGGAAAGGTTAAGAAACTATGCCGGGCGACAGGATGGGCCGGCTTTGCTCGAAAAGATTCCGGCGTATTATGCGGCAGTGGAAGCGCGCTGGATAAAGCCGGATGGCCGGATGGCCGCCCATGCTGTTGAAGAAGCCAAATTAACGCTGGACTTGTTGAAAGAATGGGAGCGCAGTGTGCCGGAAAGTCGGAAGGAAACGGTGAGGCAGGCGCAAAACGCAATAAAAGATTTTATCGGATTGTGCCAAAGCGCGCTGCTGCAATAGTATTTGAGGCGTTTTCAGATGGACTTCGCCTGATTTTTATCGGCAATGATGTCTTTCAACTCTTTCAGAAAGGCGTATTGCGCAGGAAGCACCCTTTTAACGGCTTCTTTTACAGCCACATAAGTTCCTTTTTCAAAATCGCCTAGCAGGTGGCGCAGGTGGTACCTTGCCTTTTCCTTGGCAACGCGATAATCTTCATAAATCAGTGCGCGTAACGAAGGAATTTCATGCCAGTCGGCCTCAATAGCAATGGCTTTGCGTGTTTGCCCGTCGGCATCTGCCACGGGGTCAAGTTCGATACATTGGGTAGAAAGCCGGCCGGGGGCCGCTTCGTCGGCGACAGGGGCGCTAAGCGAACCGTCGCTTTCCTGATCTACTAAAAAAACTTCAAGGCCGTTTTCACGTACCCGATAAATGATAACGTCAACTTGTTCGTTCAGCGCCACGTTGTTTAATTTTTTTGACTTAAACATTCTACAAAAGTAAAGGTTCTGCCACTCCCGCAGAAAAGATGGACAAAGGAAAAAAAAATTTGCCGTTTGGCCGGTATTTGTATTCACGCTGTCAGATGGGATAGGGAAAAAAGAAAAGCCGCCAGAACGCTTGCGCGACTGACGGCTAATAAACCCCAAAAAACCAAATGAAAACTGGGACAAAGATAAGGCAGCATTTGAATACTGTCAAGTTTTTTTTTAAAAAAAATTTCATGCCAGGCAGCGTCTTCACAAAGCGCCTTTTTTGCCCAGCAATTTGGCCAGAGCGGCGGCATCGGCAACCACATAGTCGGCGCCGGCATCGAATAGTTGCTCGCCATGTCCGTCGTGGATATGTGCGGCGCCCAGAAAACCAATGGTAGGAATACCGGCGCTTTTCGCGGCCATGACGCCGGTGATGCTGTCTTCGACCACCAGTGTTTCGTAAGGCTTGATTTTCAATTTATCCAGTGCGAAAAGATAGACATCGGGCGCCGGTTTGGGCTTTTCAACGTGCTCGGCAGAAAAAATATGCCCGTCAATGGTATGCCGCAAACGCACTTTTCGCAGGCATTTGTCTACATGTCGTACGCTGCCGTTAGAAACCATGCTTTTGGGCACTTTCAGTTTTCGGAAGAGTGTCGGCATGCCACGAATGGAGCGAAGGGCGCGATGAAAACCGTTGACATGCTCGTCGTGCAATTGCCGGATAAAGTCGTCGGGAGGCGCAAAACCTTCTTCTTCCTGCAAAAGTGTGATAATGTCGCGGGTGAGCAGCCCGGGGAAACGCATGTTATAGGCGGGTTCGGACAAGTGCAGGCCGTGTTGGGCCAGCAGTTTCAGCATGGCACGTGCGGCGATGATTTCGGAATCAACGACGGTGCCGTCGTTGTCGAACAGAATGTGTTTGAGCGACATGGCGGAGTTTGTAATCGAAGGGAAAAACAAAAAACCGCAACAGTGCGAGCGCCCTTTTGCGGTTTTTATTGAGAATCATGCTCTCGTGGCAAATCAGCGACCGAATTCCAGAACGGAACTGCGGAAGTACAGCATGAGGATAAGCGCCGTCAGGAAAAACAGACCCATGAAAATGTAGAGTAGGCAGTACCCTTTGCCACGCGAGTTTTTGATGTTTTCCATATTGTCCTGCAAAATTGTGTGGTGCAAAAAAAGTGTGGCGCAAAAGTAGGAAAGCCGTTGTCACATTCCGGCAGGAAGACCGTTTTTTTCGCGTTTTCAGAATGTTTTTAAAAAAGAGGCTAACTAAAGTTTTTTAAATGGTCGTTTTATAATGGCTTTTGGGCTGCGACTTCGTTATCCCGACTTAGTCGGGACGCCATAGGTACCCGGCTATGGCTGCAAAATTTGCCTTGTCTCCCCTCAAATTCCATTATAAAACATCCCTCAAAAAACTTTAGACAGCCTCAAAGGAAACAAGCCGTCAGTCGTTTATTTTGGGCAACAGGAAAAAAAATTACAACTCTAAATACTTGATTTACAAAAAGTTTAGAAATTTGTCAAATAAATTTCGGCACATTTTCTGCTGATAACGGTAAAAAGCGGGTTTCGTAACATGAGTTTTTTTCTGGAAGACCCGATTCTTTTCTGGCTCGTTTGGGGCATTTTTACGATGGCGGGTACCATCATCGGGTGGTCGCTGCGTGCCAATACCTCGGAAAAAGAAGTGCGGGGCGTACTGGGGCGCATCGAACAGGAAAAGAATACCCTTGCCCGGCTTTACACGGCGGTTAAACACCAGCACGATTTGCGCGAAGCCGATTTCAGAAGGGCTTCCTTGGAAGTAGATAAACTGCGTGCTATTGTCGAACTGCTTGAAAATGAACGTGCTACATTGCTGCCTGACGCGCCGTTTAATGCTGCCCGCATAGCCAACGCAGAAGCCGCTGCCGCGCAGTATGCCCAGAAAGTAGCCGCCCTCGAAGTGCTGACCAACAGTCTCCGCGCTCGTAATGCCGAACTAACCGAACAACTTGCGACCACCCAAAAAGAGATGGGTGACTGGGATACCTTGTACCAGGGTTTTAAATCCACCCAGGAACGCCTTGCGGCCTTCGAACAAAAAGCCCTGTCGCTCGACCGTGAAAACGAACTGCTGCGCCGGCAACTTACCGAAGCGCGCGCAGAAATCGAATTATTACAAAACGCCCTCGAACAAACGCCCGAAAAAACTGCTGTCCGCCACAAAACTTCCCGCCGTGGCAGCGCAGCGCCCACCCCCAGTGTGGATAACCTGAAAAATATCCTCGGTATGGCTCCCTTCGTGGAAAAACTGATCGGCATGGGCATTACTACCTACGCCCAGATCAGTGGCTGGGACGACGACACTGTAATTGCTATTGCCAAAACGCTCGATATCAGTCCAGGCAAAATTTATCGCGACGACTGGGTGGGGCAGGCCCAAAAATTAGCCGGTGAACGCCGATAATTATCCCATACTGCGCAAAAAACGCCGCCACTTCCACCACCAGGCCACTTCCTTTTCAACCCGAAAATAAGGCCGCTGCTCCGCACCAAAATCACGTCGCCCCTGCTCAATGGCCTCGATCATACTGCCTTCAAAATCGAAAAAAGGCAAACCCAACGTATTTTTTGCATACTGAATAGCCGTCCACTTGAGTAAAACCGCGGCGCCCGAATTGCGCAAGTCCGGATTGTCGCCGCTGATCAGATAATAGGCCGATTCGGTATCCCAGGCCAGCAGTGATGCTGCATGTACCTGCTGGTCATTAATATCTGTGGCAAAAAAAAGCTTGACGCAGTGCTTTGCTTCCAACGCAGCGACAAACCGCTCCAAAAAAATCGGGTCAAGTGGCTGTGTAAGCGATTGCCGGGCAAAAGTTTTGCCTACCAGTTCGTGCAACACCGAAACAGGGAGGTCGTGTCGTATCACTAATTTTCCAGCTGCAGAGCGGATTTTCTGGCGATAATTTTTGTGAATATTGTTAAAAATCACGCTTTCCGGACGATCGAGCGACAAAACATAAGAATACAGGGTGGTTTGCCGGAAACCCGCCCAATAAAAAGGCAGCCAGTTGTGAACCGAGTAGTTAAAATTTTGAACGAAAGCGGCTAATCCCGAGGGCAATTGCTGAATGAGCGCCTTGTACAGACGCATTTCCCATTTCAGGGTTCGGTAGTCGGGCAACAACCAGGGGCCCATTAGTTTACAAAGTTGTGGCATGGTAATATAATGCCGCCCCCATTTTTTTTTCAAAAAATAGGGCATCACTGCCACTATTTGTCCTCCCTTTTCCACCACGACCGCATCCCATTCGCCGCCTTCGCACACCACATCAAGGTACCAGGGTTGCATAAACAACGGCAAGTCGGGCGCTAAAGCGGCAAATTGACGGTACGTTTCGCGGTGATGCATTTTGTCAGGCTGGCAGTTGGAAAATGTAAAAACGTTCGCCCCATTTTTTTTGCGAAAAAATGGCTTCAAAGCTCAAGCCGTGTCGCGCAGCGATGCCGGCGATTTTTTCGAGATGGCAATCTTCAGAAAGAATCATCCATGTACGGGTGGCCGGATGCACATAAGCCGGTAACCCGGCAAAAAGTTTTTCAAAATAAACCAGATTTTCACCCGCAAAGAAAGCCCGTTCGGCGAAATTGGCGGCATTGCGTGGATAATACGGCGGGTTGACAAGCACAATATCAAAGGGCTGACTTGCCAACTGATCAAAGAGGTCGCTTTCCAGTACTTCAACCGGTACGGCATTGGCGGCGGCGTTCAGCCGGGCTGTTGCGACGGCCAGCGGATGGAGGTCGGAAGCGGTAGCAATGCCGCCATTTTTAGCGGCGAAAATGGCCAGGATGCCCGTCCCTGTACCCAAATCAAGGACTCTTTTGTTCTGAAAATCAACTTTCTGCAAAAAAGATAAAAAAATCGGCGTGCTGAAAAACAGCCCGGGATGGAATACGCCCGGCGGAACGGACAGTCGAACGCCCGCCATTGTAATACGGTTTTCGCGCTGCATTTGTCGCAACGCCCACCGCCGGTAAAGGGGCAGCCAAATTGTACGAAAAAAGGGGCGTGTCGGCATTGTTACTATAATCCGGTATTAACCCGCAAATAAAAACCGCCCTCCCCCAGGTCGTTCCAGCTCCACTCGCAGCGGATGGCTTTGTCGTAATAAAACACAAAATCCAGTCCGGGGCCATAGCCATACAGCGGTCGGTTGGCCAGCGGATTACGTGCTGCATAGTGCGGGTCGTTGGCCCAGCCAAGGTCGTTGTTGATGGCAAGATAGAGTTTCAATGGCATTTTTCGATAGGCTTTAAGCGGCATAAAACGTCCCATTTTAAACTGGCCTTCAAAAAGCCGGAAGTGCCAGGAGGTACGCAATACGCCAAAATCCAGTCCGTCAATCACGTAATAATCGTAGCCGCGTACGAGGTTGCCTCCGTAGCCCAGCCCCTGATTGTTGCTCCAGGGGGGCTGCCTGCGCGGCAGACTGGTGCGGATTTTTCCGACCAGTTCGAGGCTCAGCCATTTGTTGAAGGAAATATATTGGTCCCATTCGGCAAAAAAGCGCATGATTTGCAAATCGTCGGAGGGTAGCAGGCCGTTTTTTCGGACTTCTACCAGCGCGCGCCACCCTTTCAGGGGGTAAGGTCGTATGTCGCGATAGTCGTATTCCAGGGTATAAATGGCGCTGAAGTGGCGTTGGCGAGTCCTGCCATCGAGATAATAATCGGGGTTTAAGACGGTGGCGACGGTATCGGAAACGCGATTATCGCGGTATTCCAGGGTAAAGGCCTGGCGTTTAAAAATTTTGGGGCGCGAAACCACGGTTAACGAAGCCAGAATTTGTTCGATTTGCCAGGATTCGCGCACCCGAAGGAAGTCGAGTTTGTTGCCCGTTGTATTGTATGAAAGTTCGTGCGCCCGGCTATAGGCAAGGCTGCTTTCCAGTCCGAGTGTACGCCGCCGGTTGAGGCCGGGATTGCGGTAGGCCAGTTCGTAAAGATTGGTAAAGCCGAACTGGGCTTTTACTTTCAGCGCATCGGCGCGACCGGTCAGGTTGAGCTGGGTCCAGTCGAGGCCATAGTTGATGCGTTTGAAAGAGCGGTTAAATTCGTTCCACCAAACGTTGAAATTGCGGTCTGAAAGGGCGAGTATCGGTACCGGGTACACGTACCAGGCTTCGGTGACCTTGATATGGACGTGTGCTTTGCCATGGTCGCTCCAGGAAGTTACGCTGATACTTGCCTCGGTGAATATGCCGAGGTTCATCAGCCGGAGTCGGTCGCGTTCGAGGATGACGGGAAATTCCTGTGCGGGCAGCGTATCGCCTACAGCGAATTCCATTTCACGCAAAAGGGTGGCTGTTTTGGTTTTTCGGTTCCCTTCGGCGGTAATTTTATCAATAATAACGTAGGGGAGCGACAAAGAATCAGGCATCGCCGACAATGTCAGACTGTAGAAAAGCAAGACAACCACCTTGCATCTGAAGATAAATGGCAAAAGCAAGCGCATCGGCGAATGGGATTTCTCAGGCTCTTTCACATTTTTCGAGCGGGGAGCAATTATCAAGCAGCAAGTTGCCTTTGTATTTAAATAGCACGCCGGGCGCATAGTAGGCTTCAAAAAGCAGTTGGGTTACATTGGAAGAGGGGGTAATTTCGAATTTGTAGGAACGCCAGTCCGAATGATCTATAAGCGGGGAGGTGTCGAGCAATTCACAGGCGCCGCCTTTTTCCGCGCAGCCAAAAATGCGCAAACGGGTGGGTTTATTGTACCCGACATATTTGGAGGCATGGGCCAGGTAAATGGTGAATTTGTAACATTGGCCGGCTTTGAGCGGCTCGGCGAGGGCCTGGCTGATGTCTTCCCGGGTACCGTCTTCACGCACAATCAACCCGACACAGGTTTTCCCTTCCTGCGGCGGGAACATAATTTCCCAGGCCCCTGGCATAATATCGGGTGTGCTGCCTTTGTAACCTGAATACCAGCCTTTGGGCGATTTCCCGGAACCGGGCGTGTCTTCAAATGAAGGGTTGCGCAGGTAAATTTTCCCCGAAGGTTGTGCGGTATTGAAGGCGATAAGCGACAGCAGGAGAAAGGGCAGTTTTTGGAACATTGCGAATTATTGGGTATTTCCCGCAGATGACGCAGATTTTTAAAATGTGATAAAAATCTGTGTCATCCGCGGGAAACTCAAACGTTTACCAGAACACAATATACAACGCCGCCAGTACACCGAGTACAAGCAAGGCGCCGATGGTGAACGTTTGTGAAGTTTTGAACATGGAGGTGTCTACTTCCATGGCTTTCGGGTTGTTTTTGCTCTTCGGATCTGCGAGACTAATGACAACCATCAGGCCGGTCAGGGTCAAAAAGACCCAGCCCATACGATCGAGAAAGGGCACATCGGGCATCCACTCTTTGAAGCCGAATCCCAGGGGAATGGTTGCCAGGGCGGCTACCAAAGCGGCATTGGCCGTGGCGCGTTTCCAGAAGAAACCCAGCAGAAAAATCGCCACTACGCCGGGAGAGATGAGGCCCGTAAATTCCTGGATGAACTGGAAACCCTGTTCCAGTTTTTGTAATTGAGGCGCCACAAGCACAGCAATGGCCATCGAAGCCAGAATCACCCAGCGACCGACGCGTATTTGTTTTGCTTCGCCGGCATTTTTATCGGCGTATTTATTATAAAGATCGAGGGTGAAAATAGTCGCGATCGAATTGGCCTTGCCGGCCAATGAAGCCACAATGGCAGCCGTAAGGGCGGCAAATGACAATCCTTTCAGGCCGGGGCCTAACAAATTGAGTAGTACCGGGTAGGCTTTATCCGGCTTCACTTCGCCCATTTCGTTGACCATTTCCTGTTGGAACAGGCCTTTCTGGTACAGCACGTACGCAGCAATACCTGGCAGTACGACGATGATCGGCATCATCAATTTCAGAAAAGCCGCGAAAAGCAGGCCGTTGCGAGCAGTTTCCAAATTGGCGCCCAAAGCGCGTTGCGTGATGTACTGGTTGCAGCCCCAATAGTTGAGGTTGGCGATCCACATGGCGCCGAACAATACCGTGAGCCCAGGCAGGTCTTTGTAGTATTTATTCGACTCGTCGAAAATCATGTGAAAATGGGTGGGGGCCTGTTCTTTAATCAATCCCAACCCCGCCATGGCGCCTTGTGTGCCGAATTGCTGGGCCACGAGATCAAGCGCCAGGTAAGTGGTGAACAAACCACCCAGCACGAGCACGGCCACCTGAATTACATCGGTGTAACCGATGACTTTCATGCCGCCCAGGGTAATAAAGATGGCAAAAACCGCCAGGAAAATAGCGCAGGCGGTAAAACTGAACCCGGAAATCGTGCTTACCGCAATGGCGCCGAGGTATAAAATGGAAGTCAGATTGACAAATACATATACCAGCAGCCAGAATACGGCCATCATAGTGGCAACGAGCGGGCTGTAGCGTTTTTCAAGAAATTGCGGCATGGTGAATATGCGATTCTTGATATAACCCGGCATGAAAAATACCGCCACTACGATCAAAGTAGCCGCTGCCATCCATTCATAGGAAGCGATGGCCAGGCCCATGGCAAACCCCGAGCCACTCATGCCGATGAATTGCTCCGCGCTGATATTGGATGCGATGAGCGAGGCGCCTATGGCCCACCAGGTGAGCGCACCTTCGGCAAGGAAAAAGTCGGTCGCCGTGTTTTCGCCCGACTTCTTTTTCAGGTAAATCCAGTAGCCGTACCCTGCTACAATGACAAAATAGAGCAGGAAAACAAAATAATCCAAAGATTGTAGAGCAGAACCCATGAGTGTTCGGTTGAAAAAAGTGAAAAAAGAAAGGGTGGTGAATACTTTGGATCTGG
>JANRLZ010000367.1:0-10320 GCA_033762055.1 Saprospiraceae bacterium | reverse complement strand
TGTCGGTTATAATGTACCCGCATTACGCCCTCCAAACGCCTCAACAACCCCTAAAATCATCTCACCCATTTTTCATCTCCTAAGTTGGTTCACCACTAGTGCCGCATCCAGCGAATGACAAAGCAATGCCTATGTCTCTTTTTCCGCCTCCTGTCGTTGCTCGGCGGTTAAAATATCCCGTATTTCGCCCTTCTCGCGCCTAAGGAGCCGAAAAAATAGCCGATTTCATTGCTATGCTATTCGCCGGATGCGGCACTAGTTATAGTCGGCGCAAAGTGGTTATGAAAATGGCCGGGGGCTAACAATTTGACAATCAATTATATCAACCTGATAACCTTCATAAACCATGATCAACTGACTATAGAAACTGTTTTGAAACCGCAGGCGAAGTTTTAAAACAGTTTCTTACAATCTCCAGTATTCCATTTCGGGGTCGGTTATTTCGTATAGCGCTTTTAAATCCATTAAAATTGGCTTTTCTCTCATGATGGATTTAAAAAAAGCGGTGTCATAAGCATAGAATTCACGGTGCGCTACAGCCACTATTACTGCGTCGCAGCCGCCTTCAATTTGCGGCTTTAGTTGCAAATCATATTCCGCTTCCACTTCAAGCGGGTCGGCATGCGGATCCACTACTTGTACATTCACCGAATATTCCTCCAGTTCCCGCACCAGGGCTGCCACTTTCGAATTGCGGATGTCGGCAACATTTTCCTTGAAAGTGATGCCCAGCACCAGCACCCTGGCATCGCGCGGGTTTTTTCCTTTTTGAATGAGCAATTGCACCAGTCGTTTTGCGATCCATGCCGGCATGCCATCGTTGACGCGCCGACCGCTCAGGATCACCTGGGGCTCGTAGCCAAGTTCGAGCGATTTATGCAACAGGTAGTATGGGTCAACTCCGATACAATGCCCCCCCACCAGGCCGGGATAAAATTTTTGAAAATTCCATTTGGTACTCGCCGCTCTGATTACTTCGTGCGTATCAATCCCCATGCGATCGAAGATGATAGCCAGTTCGTTCATCAGTGAAATATTGAGGTCGCGCTGGGTGTTTTCGATCACCTTGGCGGCTTCGGCAACCTTGATTCCGGGGGCGCGATAGATGCCTGCCTCGATGATGGTCTCATACACGCGCGCAATTTCCTCCAGCGCCTCCGCATCCGAACCGCTCACGATCTTGACAATCCGGGAAAGCGGTTTGCTTTTGTCGCCCGGACTAATACGTTCGGGGGAGTAACCGAGTTTGAAGTCGGTATGAAGTTGCAGACCGGATATTTTTTCAAGAACAGGCAAACAGTCTTCTTCCGTACAGCCGGGGTACACGGTGGATTCATACACGACATAATCGCCTTTTTTCAACACCCCCCCGATGATCCGGGAGGCCGATTGCAACGGACGGAGGTCCGGGGTTTTGTGCTCGTCAATATCGGTCGGAACGGCAACGACAAAAAAATGCGCTTCGCGCAAGTCGGCGGCCTGGTCGGTAAAATGAATGTCGCATCCTTCAAAAGCGGCTGCATCCAGCTCGCGACTGGGGTCTTCCCCCCGGCGCATCATTGCCACCCGCTCGGTATTCAAATCGTAGCCCAATACCCTGAAATGCCGGGCAAAAGCCAGCGCGATGGGTAGCCCGACGTATCCCAGGCCAATGACGGCCAGGCTTTTTTCCTTGTTTATTAGCGATTCGTACACCTTGCTCATAGCATCGTTCAACGGTTTGCGGGGCGGATAGGGCATTTACTCCTGCGTCCACAACAACAGGGGTTCGGGGTCGAACTTCGACCAGTCAAGTTGTGCCGCTTCATCGGGCGTATAAATGAGGTATCGGATTTTGCGGCCAACGATTTTTTCGGCTTTTTCTACCAGGGTGGTCAGATAGGTTTTGTCAAAATCGCCGATGAACAACAGGTCAATCACCTGACCGTCCATCCCTTTTGAAAAATCGCCGGTGAGATACACGCGCTGTACCTGCCCAAGTCGCTGGATCACGTTTTCGATGATCTGATCGAGGCCGATGTGTTTCAGTACGATGTTGTGAATTTCACGAAAAAGGGGGTGTCGTGTATTGGCTCTGAAAATTTTTTTGTTGCCTTCACTTTCCGACACCAGTAATCCGGCGCCTTCCAAACGATTGAGTTCCAGCCGGATACCGTTGGTAGATTCTCCAAATTCGCTTTCAAGGCTGCGCAAATACGCAGTAGTGTGGCTGTTGAGAAAGAATTTCAACAACAACTTGATCCGCGTTTTGGAAGAGATCAATGCATCAATCACTAGCGCAAAATTGAGCAGCAAAATTACTCAATCTTTGTAATTTCTTCTTTTTTAATCCGCCGGTGAAGATGAACCCGCATCTTCATGCCGACCCAGATGTAAAACGGAAATGGTTTCTTCTTCCAGCGCCTTCCAGAAATCGGATCGGCGGAGGGTGCGGCTGATGGCGCCGGTTTCGCTGCGTACTTTTTCTTCCGGCCACCAGGCCACCCCGTGGATATTATCGTCTTCCATGGTGTTGTTAATGTGGATATTGTCGGGATGTTCGCCATCTGCCAGGCTGCATTCCACGATCAGGGTAAGGGCAAAAAGATCGGGTGCGCTGTATTCGCTGACAAAACGCAAGGCGCCGGATTGCACGGTGAGTCCGGTTTCTTCCCAAACTTCCCGGATAACGCCGCTGAAAAGGTCTTCGTCGCTGGGTTCAAGACGTCCGCCGGGCAGGCTCCAGATCCGGCTGCCATGCCGGTTTTGTTGGTGGACGAGCAGGATTTTGCCTTCATGGCGAACCAGGCCGGCAACACGAATTCGATGAAGCATACAATATCGGGTTTGATCGTTCCTTAAAAGCATCCTGCCGATGCAAGCCGGCAAGGAGTTTACATCTTGCTGGGCAGTCTTGTAAAAACTGGTTTACCTTTGCCGCCCTGCCATGGAAATCACCAGCGCCGTTTTTGTTTCAAGTTATCCGAAGGAAAGCCTTTGCCCCAAGGGCGGGCCGCCGGAATTTGCCTTTATTGGCCGTTAAAATGTGGGTAAATCGTCCCTCATTAATATGCTTACCGGCCGCAAAGGTTTGGCAAAGGTATCGGGTACGCCGGGTAAAACACGCCTGATCAATTTTTTCCTTATCAATCAGGAATGGCATTTGGTTGACCTGCCGGGCTACGGTTACGCACGGGTATCGAAAGGGGAACGAAAGACCCTGGAAAGTATGATCAAAGGTTATTTCCTGCAGAGAAAAGAACTGGGCTGCGCTTTTGTACTCATTGATTCCAATATCCCGCCCACCCGGATTGATCTCGATTTCGTCAACAATCTGGGTGAAATGCAGGTTCCGTTCGTAATTGCCTTTACCAAAGCCGACCGGATTGGCAAAGTGCAGTTGGAGGAAAATATTGCTGCCTTTATGACCAAATTGTCGGAGACCTGGGAAACTTTACCGCCCTATTTTATTACCTCGTCGGAAAAACGCACGGGCCGCACCGAATTGTTGTCCTTTGTTGAAGACGCGCTCAAAAAACTGAAATAGACCACCTTGTCCGTCTTGAAAAAGGAAGTAAAAATATATCCCCGCGTCATCGAACGTATCGAAGACTGGCCGATTTACCGCCTGAGCAAAGACCGTGCAGAGTTTGTCCGGGAAATTGACGAGCATACCTCCCAGCGGCTTATCGCCAAACACAAAAAGGATTTGTCGGATGTGCTGATGAAAACCATCTACCAGGAGCGTATCCGGATCAAGGAAGACCCCTGGAAGGTGGATCCGCCCAATGACCGCTCGTTCTGGAACCGCATCAGCCGGCGATTGATCAAAAAAAGCCTCGATCGCAACGACGCGGAGGCTCGCGCAGTGGGCGAGGAAATTCTCCGGAAAATCATTCATCGTTATTCCGAGGAAATTGTCGGGACTTTTCAGGTAAGTACCTTTCGGTTTGCACAACGCTTCCTGACGGCATTTTTCAACCGGATTTTTAATGCAGCGGTCGGGCGCAGTCTGCGCGCCATGTTCCGCGGAAAACGCAATCTCTTTGAGCGTCTTAATATCGTAGGAGATGTTGAAACAGTGCGGTCTTTGTTTCAGCACGGCACTGTCGTCGTCGTACCGACTCACAACAGCAATCTTGATTCCATTCTGGTAGGGTATGCCATGGATCAAATGATGGGATTGCCGTCTTTCAGCTACGGCGCCGGACTGAATCTTTATAACTTTGGTCCGGCGGCCTATTATATGAACCGATTGGGCGCTTATCGGGTAGATCGCAGAAAGAAAAATCCGGTTTACCTCGAAACTCTCAAAACCATGAGCCGGCTGAGCATCCAGCGGGGGGTAAACAGCCTTTTTTTTCCCGGCGGCACCCGCTCGCGATCAGGCGCACTGGAAGACGACCTGAAGATGGGGCTGCTGGGCACGGCGGTTGAAGCGCAACGCGCCATGGTGGCCGGACAAGGCGCCAACAGCCGGCAACATCCGCCGGCGCCCAAGGTATTTATCGTACCGCTGGTTATTTGTTATAATTTTGTTCTGGAAGCTCCCTTCCTGATCGAACAACATCTGCGCAGTACCGGCAAGGAAAACTATATCCGGCTCCGCGACGAAGGCAAAAGCGTGCGCTCCTGGTTCCGGTTTATCTGGCGATTTTTCTCTACGACCAGCGATATTACCCTGAGTGTGGGCAAGCCGATGGACGTACTGGGCAATTATGTCGGACCAGACGGAAAAAGTTTCGATCGTTATGGGAACGAACTGGATATTCGGGAGTATTTTTTGTCGCGGGGCGAAATAAATGAAGACCGGCAACGGGAAGAAGAATACACCAAACTGCTCGCCGAGCGAATTGTGGAGCGGTATCGGGTAGAAAATGTGGTGTTAAGCAGTCACCTCGTGGCTTATGCGGTGTTTGAAATGTTGCTGCATGAGAACCCCCGACTCGATCTTTTCGGTATTCTCCGGCTTCCTCCCGACGATTATTTGTTTCCCTTCCGTGCGGTGGAAGAAGTGGTGGAACAAATGCTCGACAAATTGATGGAGTGGGAAAAAAATGACAAAATCAAACTGGCGCCCGAACTTCGCAACACCCCGGCGGAAGTAGTGCGCGACGGCGTTAAAAATCTGGGGATTTATCACACCGAAAAACCCCTGCAATTTACCAAAGACGGCGATATTATTTCCTCCGACTTTCGCGTACTCTATTTTTACCACAACCGCCTCGAATACTACCGCCTCGACCGGGCCGTACACTGGAAATCAGAAGAAATTGAAGTATTAAAAATCGAAGAATAAACCTTCCTCAACTCTCATCCTAAATGTCTTACGAAAATTTACAACTGACAATTGATAATGGCATTGCCGTTTTGACGGTCAATCGTGAAAAAGCGTTGAATGCCCTGAACACCCCTACCATGCTTGAGCTGCGCCACTTTTTTGGTGAAGCCGGCTTGAAAATGGAAGGTTTGAAAGGAGTGATTATAACCGGCGCCGGAGAAAAAGCCTTTGTAGCCGGTGCGGATATTACCGAGTTTAGTGGATTGAGCGCTACGGAAGGACAAAACCTGGCCCAACGCGGTCAAAATATCTTTTTCCTCATCGAACGGTTTCATTGCCCGGTTGTGGCGGCTGTCAACGGTTTTGCACTGGGAGGCGGATGCGAACTTGCCATGGCCTGTCATTTGCGGGTAGCGGGTGAAAAAGCGCGCTTTGGTCAACCGGAAGTTAATCTCGGCCTGATTCCCGGTTATGGCGGCACCCAGCGATTGGTGCAGTTGATCGGTAAAACCAAAGCGCTCGAACTGCTGATGACTGCCGATATGATCGGCGCGGAGGAGGCGTTGCGGTTGGGTTTGGTCAATTATGTCGTACCTGCCGGCGAAGAAGTAACAAAGGCCCGGGAGCTGATCGAAAAAATCGCCGCCAAGGCGCCGTATGCCATTACAAAAATCATCGAATCGGTCAATGCGTTCTTCGAAGACGGTGAAGACGGCTTTGCGCGCGAAGTGGCCGCTTTTGGCGATTGTTGCGGGACGGAAGATTTTATCGAGGGTGCGGCCGCCTTTGTTGAAAAAAGAAAGGCAAATTTTACGGGCAAATAGTCGGGTGTTATGGTAATAATTACCAAATTCTTCAAAAAAGAGACAGGCGCCCCGGTTCTGGCACAACATTTGAAACAGGGTGTATATCGCCAAGGGCGATTCAATCCAAATAGTTTCACCGCCACAGATCAGACCGACAGGTACCCGTGCTATGAGAAAACACGATTCACCTTCGGTCGGCACACGAACCAGGTATCATGACCGCCGCGCAATTTCAGACCCAGCCGCTACCCGCCAAAACCGCCGAAGGAAGTGTCGAACTGATGCAGAACTCGCCGAACCCTTTTATCGAAATGACACTTTTGTGGTTTCGACTTCCCGCCGCCGCCGATGTTTTCCTTCGTATTTTTGATACGGCCGGTCGCGAAGTAAACGCCAAACGGGGCGCTTACCAGCCGGGCGACAACCACATCGTATTGCATCGCGCTGATTTGCGCGAACCAGGTTTTTATACCTGCCGCCTCGAAACACCGTTTGGTACGGCATCCCGCAAATTGATGATGTATTAATGCATCAGCCGACCGAGAGCAGCAGTTTATAGGCAAACGCCCCACAAATTCCACCCAAAACAGGTGCAACCACAGGTATCCACGCATATCCCCAGTCTGCATCCCCTTTACCCGGAATCGGTAACAGTGCGTGCGCGATACGCGGCCCCAGATCGCGTGCCGGATTGATCGCGTAGCCCGTCGTCCCTCCCAATGAATGGCCAATAGACAATACCAGGGCGCCTACCACCAAAGGGTTTAAACCTTCGGCAAAACGATTGGCGCCGATGGCGCTTAAGCCGAACATCAGCACGAAGGTGCCCAAAAATTCACTGATAAAATTTCCTGTTGTATGCCGCTCTGCCGGCGCGGTGCAAAACACGGCGCGTTGGGCGGCGGCATCCTCTGTGCGGCGCCAGTGCGGAAGATAATGCAGGTACACCAATACGGCGCCGAGCATGGCGCCCAGCATTTGCCCCGCGATGTAAAGCGGCAATGTGGCAGGCGTAAACTTGTCCGACCATTGTCCGGTGGCAGCAAGCGCCAGGCTAACTGCCGGATTGAGGTGCGCGCCACTGAGGTTACCAACCGCATAAACGGCAAAAGTGACCGCCAAAGCCCAGCCGATGGTGATGACGATCCAGCCGGAGTTTTCACTTTTACTGCCGCGTAATACGACGCCCGCCACAACGCCGTTGCCCAGCAGGATCAGCAGGGCAGTGCCAAAAAGTTCTGCGAAAAATAAATTCATGAAAGGGTAGATTGATTCGATTGATTCGATTTTTCGATTGGTTTCTATGCCTGTTTCACCGGATGTGAAGTATATCCCAACGAAATTGATGGGAGAAAAAACTGGTTTTAAGAACATGGCTGGATTTTCCTGATGCAGCGAAAACAAAATTTGGCGCTTGCTGCGGATTGGGGGAATTTCAGACATGTTTTAAATCCTGATCATCATACAAATCACAAAAATCTTGCTATACCATCATACTGCACAAAGAAAGGCGCTTTATTCCGTTCACAGCGATTAAATCTTGTCCTGGGTGATAACAATTTGACAATCAGTTATATCAACCCGATAAACCTTCATCAACCATGATCAACTGGCTATAATTAGGAACGATCAAAAAAAAGCCTCTCCGGCTTACGCCGGGAGGCTCCGAAAACAATAAACAGCAGGATAGTATCTTGAAAAGCGAACAGGTCGCCTATACGTTGCTGATTTTACGCACCACCTTGTAAAGGCGGGTGGTTTCGTTGACTTCCTCCTCGAAAGGGTCATTGTCAAAATAGTTGGCCGAGATCATTTTGAGGCGAACAATACGGCCGCGATTGTTCATGATTTTCTGTACGTACTTGACCCAAACATTTCCGTTGGACCGCACAGCGTAGATTTCGTTGTCGCGTACGTCATTGAGGTTTTCGACGGATTTGCACACGACAATATCGTTGTTGCGAATCACAGGGTCCATGGAGTTACCCTCAATCTGGAATGCAACCAGTCCGGTGCCGGCAACACCGGGGATGGAAAAATACGTGTTGTCTTCTGCGCTTTCGGCGCCGAGGGTGGCGCCGGCAAATGCGCGGATGGTGGTAAACAAAATGTTGCCGCCTCCGCCGCTTACCATGCGCTCTCCGGCCAGGGCATCACCCGGAGCATCAAACCCGAAGGGATGGCCGATACCATGCAGCAACCACGCTTCATTGATGTCAAAAGCCCGGCAAAACGAAGAAGCCTGACCATAATCTATCACCCGCTTGCTGTCGGGATTGAGGAAGGCGCGGATGATGTGTCCGTATGCTTTGTTACCAAGCACACGTTCGGCAACATCGCCAACCCCCTTTCCGCCACGGTCATTTTTGACAATAGCGCCACGATCTTCCAATAGTTTGAAAGCATGGATGAAGCGTCTGTTCAGGTCTATCCTATCTTCCTTAATCATGGGATGGACATTTTAAAGTGAAAAAATACAATAGATCATTCGGAGTTTTTCAATCAGGTTGGTTGGGGTTTGTTTTTCATCAGGCTTTTTTGGATTGTTTTTTCATGGTGCAAATTTCAAACAAAGAGTTTTTAAAAACAAAAAATGTCAAAGTTTTTTTTTCGCAAAAATGCACTTTTTTTAAAAACGCCTTTTTTTTGAATTGAAAACCAGATATTTGCGCAGTTTTTTTTCAGGAATTATTTTCAAACAAATGCACAAGAGCATGGCATAGCGCTCCTTTTAACGGCCTTTTGTTTCGAAATCAACCTGAACGTCCTCATCCCCCTGCCGGAAAAATTCTTTCCACAGGGAGCGCAAGGCTGCGCATAACCGTACTTTTGGCCATTGTAATATGGGAACCGTTATTTCACTCCTCAACCACAAAGGCGGCGTTGGCAAAACCACCAGCGCCATCAACATAGGGGCCGCCATGGTCGAACTCGGCAAACGCGTGTTGCTGATTGACCTCGACCCACAGGCCAACCTGACCATCTCGCTCGGCGTACCCCGACAAAAAAATACCATCTATGAAGCCCTGCGCGGCGAAGGCGAACTCAGTCCTTATACCCACAAACAGGGCATGGATGTCATCACCTCTTCGCTCGACCTTTCCGGCGCTGAAATGGAACTCATCAATGAAGCCGGCCGGGAATACATCCTCCGCGAACTGCTCGCTCAGGTAACGGAAGATTATGATTATGTGTTGATTGATTGCCCGCCCTCACTGGGCCTGCTTACCCTCAATGCACTCACCAGCAGCCGTTACGTCCTGATTCCGCTCCAAACGGAATTCCTCGCCGTGCAAGGCCTCGCTAAAATCAAACAGGTGATTGACAAGGTGCGCATGCGCCTCAACAAACAACTCGATATGGGCGGCGTTATCGCTACGATGTACGACAGCCGCCGTGTATTGAACCGCGATGTGGTGGATACCATCCACAAATATTTTGGCGACAAAGTGTTTAAAACCTATATCCGCGACAATGTTGCGCTGGCCGAAGCGCCCGCACAACGCAAGGATATCTTTGATTACAGCCCTAAAAGTCCGGGCGCAACCGACTACCTCGAACTGACCCGGGAAATTCTGGAAAGAACAACCGCAGCCTAATCAGGATGAGCAAAAAACGTTTTTCAGCGGGACTGGACGATCTGTTCAGCAACGATGCCGGCCACGGAGAACTCTTTGGCAATGCTACGGTGTTGTCGGCGCCCTCGGCGGCTACCGAACGAAAGTCCGGGCACAAATCCTTCGCCACCGACCTGGATGCATTGCTGCAGGAAGCGCTCGATGAAAGCCTCGAACGCTACGAAAATACGCCGCCCGATTCCGTAGCCTCCAGCGCTAAAACCCGTGCCGCCGACACGGAAGCTGTGCGCGCGCCCGCATACGGCGGCCTCGACGCGTTGATTCGTCAAACCATTGATGTGCGCGATTTCAGTGCCGACGAAAACTCCGGCAAAAAACGTCTCACGGTTGCCGTAGATAAACCGAAGTTGGAAAAACTTAAAACGATCGCCCGGCTCGAAAATGCCTATCTCAAAGATTTGCTGGTAGCCCTCATTGATGAGTATATCGAGGAATACCGCCAGGAAAAAGGAGTGGATATCTAGTGGTGAACCAACTTAGGAGATGAAAAATGGGTGAGATGATTTTAGGGGTTGTTGAGGCGTTTGGAGGGGGTAATGCGGGTACATTATAACCGACAAACAACGAAAACAGACACTAAAAGCAGCCGCCAATTTTTTAGATACTAAGTTGGTTC
>JANRLZ010000366.1:0-4076 GCA_033762055.1 Saprospiraceae bacterium | reverse complement strand
GCGTAGAGGAAGGTGATGAAAACCGGCCCGGAAATCGTGTGGGAAAAGACGAGTTTGGCGCCAAACCACAACAAAATCGAGGCGGCGGCAATGCCCAAAAATTCGGAAAGCGGCGAGGCCAGGTCGCGGCGCCGCGAGATGGCCGTGATGCGACGCGCATAGCCGTCGTTTTCGCGGCCAAACCGCTCGTTTTGCCAATGCTCGGCATTAAAACCTTTCAGGATGCGTAACCCGCCCAGGGTTTCTTCCACGAGCGACATGACCGTGCCCAATTGCGCTTGCGCTTCGCCCGATTGTTTGCGCAATCGTTTGCCGATACCGCCAATGATAATGCCACTGAACAACAACAAAACAAAGGCAAAGCCCGTCAGCGCCGGGGAAATCCATACCATGTAAATCAGACTGCCGGTGATGACAATCGGTTCGCGTACCAGGGCTTCCATGACACCCATGATGCTCCATTCCACCTCCTGCACATCGGCAGAAAAGCGGCTCATCAGGTCGCCTTTTCTTTCTTCGGAAAAAAAGGAAAGGGGCAAACCGAGCATCTTACCCAATATTTTTTGCCGTAAATCGCGCACCACGCCATTGCGCACCGGCGCCAGAAAGTAGAGCGAGAGGTAGCGGAACAGATTTTTCCCCAAAAAGGCAAGCACCAGAAACCCGCAAACCATCATCAGGGCGCCTTCGCGACCATACGTTTGGAGCAGTTCGATAAAGAAATTGTCCAATCGCTGCTGCAGGCTGCTGCCGGTATCGGGGACAATCGCTTTGGAAATATCACCGCTTCCGGCAAACAGAATTTGCAAAAAAGGCAACAGCGCCGGGATGCTCACCACGACAAACAACGACATGAGCACGTTGCAGGCGATGGCCAGTGCGAGCAAACGTTTGTAAGGCAGGTAATAGCGAAGAAGGCGGCGCATGTTATCGGTGAAACTTCAACTTCTCCAGCATCTCGCTGGCAATCGGATCAGCGTATATGCCGTAACTGTTGACCAAAATGCCTTTCATACCGTTGCCGTGCGCCGAAATGGCGTATACGATCACTTCGTCGGAAGGATCGGTTTCGCCTTCAAGGCGGTAGAATTTGTCTACCTGAAACTGGTCGTGAAAATATTTGAATTCACCTTGTCGGCATTCGAGACAATTCTGCGAAAGATTGAAGTCTTCCGTGTAGCCTTCCCGGCGCAATTCATCGGTGATTTCTACAAGTGTCTTTTCCATGTGCATGCTGGTTGGTTTATCTAATACCACTTCTTCCGGCATAAATGCCGCTGGTCCCGACGGACTGAAGTCCGTGCTACCTGCCGTCTACCGATTCCACTTGTCGTTTCGTTTGTCGGCGTCGGGTATGGTGGTTTTGCCGAGGGTGGCCGAACGCGGCGTTTTTCCGGGAGGACAGGCCACGCGCAAATTTTGTTTACCGTCGCGCCATACGGCAGCCGTGTAGTGGAAAGTTTCTTTTGTTCCGTCGGTGTATTCCACCACCAGATGTAACGGAACAGGAATATTGCCTTTTCGTTCAATCATCACCACCTGTGCGTTGGCTGCTTCATCGCGCACGACGCCCTGGATGGCGAGGTCGGGGAAGCCCCAATCAAAAAACCAGGGTTTCCAGAACCAGTCGAGGTTTTGTCCGGACACATCGTTCCAGGTCAGGAAAAAATCAAAGGGCGCCGGGTGTTTGCCTTTCCAGCGGTTCATGTATTCGGTCATGCAGGCGTGAAATTTTTCATAACCCAATAAATCAAGCAAGGTAAAGTAGGCCTGCGAGGGACGCTGATAAGCCGCGTTGCGATAAGCGGTACTCAAGTTGCGTGATTTTACCATCGGAGGCACATCGTTCTCGGTACCGGCTATGCTGGAATAGTCGCGCACGCCGCCTTCTGTGTGGTTGGAAAGCGAATCGCTGAGCAGGTAATCAAAAAAAGCCGCCCAGCCTTCGTCCATCCAGGCATGATCCTGCTCATTGATGCCCATCATAAAGGGGAAATAGGTATGACTGATCTCGTGCAGCGTCAGTCCCATCGGCGAACGCGGGGCAGTGCTGACATCATTGCACATCATGGGATATTCCATGCCGTCGTCGCCATTAAAAACGGTCATAACGGGGTAGGGGAACGGATATCCGGGCAGCCAGGTACTCATCATGCGAATACCGTCGGCGCCGATGCGGGCTACCTGCGGGTAATCGGATGACTTTGAGTTGTAAGCGGCGCTGACAAAACAGCGGCGCCCGGTTCGATCGTCCACGACGGTCGAGGTGGCGTCCCAGTTGTAATGACTGCTGGCTGCGAATGCAAAATCAGGTACGTCGGTGGCTTTAAAATGGAAGGTTTGCGGCGTTTTGTTGCGGAAAACGGCGCCACTTCTGATTTCTTTCTCCGAAAAAACGGAAACAACCTCCGTACTCGTGTGCGCTTTTTCCCAGCGTGCAAAATACTCGGGCGCCAGAATGTCGCGCGCGTTCTGCCACTCGCCGGTGGCCCAGGCCTGAAAACCGGCGGGCAGGGTAATGCGCACATCATAATCGGCAAATTCGTGGTAAAATTCCTGCGTGCCGGTGTAGGGATGGCTCGCCCAGCCGTTGAGGTCGTCGTACACGGCAATTTGCGGATACCAATAGGGGATAAAAAACGCGGTGCTGTCGCCGGCATATTCCCGCGCTGCACTGCCGCCAGGCAGGGTGTACGACCATTTTACCAAAAAAGTGGCCGATGATTGGGGAGGGATGGGTGTGTTTTTTAGCGAAATATCCAAGAAAGTAGCCGAACGGCTCTGGTCTTTGGCATCCACGAGTTTGCCGTTGAACAACAGCGACTCGATGCGGGTACCCTCGTCGCTGACATCGCCGGGAGGTACGTCGAAAGCGCGTTGCGCCCCCTTGCGATAACGATCGTGCTGGAGTTTGAAACGAACGGATTTCAGGGTGTCGGGACTGTTATTGGTGTACGTCACGGTTTCCTCCCCGGAAAGACGGCGGGTTTTGGGTTCAAGACCGGCGGATATGACGTATGATGCGCGGTTTTGCCAGTAGTTGGGGCCCGGTTTGCCGTCCCAACTACGCGTACCGCGTTCGTAGGATTTCCAGTAGTTGCGCGGCACAAACAGCGAAGTGGCGGAGGATTGTCCAGTGAGTGGCAGGATGAATGAAAAAAGCGCGATAAAGACGAAAAGGGTACGCAGCATGATGAAAAAATACGTTTGCGGTCAGGGGGCCGGAATCAGGCGCGAAGAACGGGAGATTTCAGGTACAAATACGGCCAATCTCGACACTCTTCGCCCGGTGGCGCTTTTACGGCGCTGTGTAGCAGGTGTTGCACGGCATTTTTCAATGCATCCCGGTGCGGAAGATAAAAATCAAAGGTCTCGGAATGCCATAACGGCCGCTCGCGGCAGGGAACGCCGCTTTTGTGTTTTAATTGAAATGCCGCAGCATTGGAAGTTTCGGAAAGTGGTAGCCGGAGGCGGCAAAGGGCGGCTTCCGTGTCGGCTTGCAACTGCGACAACAGTTGGCGCAAAGGCGGACAGGGCAAGCTTTCAAGTTCCGCTGTTTTTGCGTTCGTCGGGGCAGGGAGGCCTGTTAAAACCTGTAAATGATTGGGTAAAATAGCAAAACCCCGGATCGCGTCGTACTTGCGAAGTACTTCAGCCATCCATTTTGCCGGCGATAAACTGCGAAAGAGCGGGATGCCGCCTTGTTCGAGCAGGAGTTGTTGCTCGTAACGCTGAAACAGCCGCTTTCGGGTTTGTTGCAGCAATACTTCGCGTTGCGGATGCCCCGCCAGGCGCATTTGGGCGCTGTAATATTGTAATCGAAGATTTTGCCCGAAACTTTCCGGCAGGGCATCGCGTAGCCGGAGCGTGGAGAAGTAGTAGCCGGTAGCGTCCGTGTAATGGATGTTTTTCATTTGGTTGCAATAGATGTGAAAGGTGATTTATCTAGTGGTGAACCAACTTAGTATCTAAAAAATTGGCGGCTGCTTTTAGTGTCTGTTTTCGTTGTTTGTCGGTTATAATGTACCCGCATTACGCCCTCCAAACGCCTCAACAACCCCTAAAATCATCTCACC
>JANRLZ010000365.1:0-5912 GCA_033762055.1 Saprospiraceae bacterium | reverse complement strand
TCGACAACACCCGCAGGTCGGCAAACTCCAGCAGATTATGGCTGGGTTTGTGGACGAATTCGCCCATACCGACGCGGTATTTGTATGCGGCTTCGGAAAGAAACCGACGGAGTCGCACTGCACTGCCTGGTTCGATTTGTTCGAACAGGCGCTCCAGTTCCGGCATTTGCGCCGGTATTTCCACCCGTTCGCCCGGACCGAAGAAAACCTGATAGGAGGGATCCAGCCGGACAAGCTCGTAGTAGTCGGAAACTTTTTTGCCAAAAAGAGCAAAAAATTGTTCGAATACATCCGGCATCCAGTACCAGGATGGCCCCATATCGAAAACAAAACCTTCGGCTTCAAATTGCCGTGCGCGCCCGCCCGGGCAATCGTTTTTTTCCAGGACGACCACTTCAAAACCATCTTTGGCCAGGCAGCAAGCGGCAGCCAGACCGGCAAAACCCGAACCAATGACAATGACTTTTTTCAAAACTGCTTTTTTTATCGCACAAACTTCGCAAATGAACGCCGACTATTCTAATTTTGTTTATCTTTTTTCTAAAAAAACTTAAACAAAAATTTGAATCTTGAAAAAAAGCCCAGCTTGGAACTATTTTTGCATAGATTTTTCAACACCAACTTTGAACTGCTGCGCCAGTTTCCTGCAACGCCTCAGCAATCTCGAGAATTTGCAGCTGTTCAATAAATACCTCCATCCATGAATCGGTTACTACTTTTCACTTTTGTTTTGTTGTCGCAGCAGTTGGCGGCGCAACCCATGTCGTGGACGACGGCTTGTTCGGATAAAAACTTTTGCCTCAATCAGAACAGTTGTACGCAGGGGCAGGTTTTTTTGGTTGAAAAAGCCGTGACCAATTGTTCAAGTCCGAGCATCAATTATTCTTACAGAATTGACTTGAATAACGATAATACAGTGGACATCCAATCGTCGGATGATACCGTTTCAGGCAACTTTGCCAAGGGAATTCACAAAATAACCTGGCGGGCTACGGACAATTGCGGCAACCTGTTGCAATGTACCTATCTGTTTCATGTTAAAGACTGCCAGCCTCCCAGCCTGTTGTGTATCAACGGCTTAACACAAGGGTTAGAGGCGCCTACCTGTTCCGAAACGTTTATGGCTTCGCAGTTTGTGCTGTCTATGTCCGACAACTGTACGCCAACCGATGAAATAGAAATTGGTATCCGGCGTACCGGTGACGGTACCGGTTTTCCAACGCAGACCAGTCTTAGTTTTGGTTCCTGCGACGAAGGATTCAACCAGTTGGAGGTGTGGGTACGCGATGGCAACGGATTAACCAATTTGTGCAACAACTACGTGCTGGTGCAGGACAGCGATCAGGATTGTGAATGCAATGAAGACGCTGATGTGTACATCAACGGGTGTGCCCGTTCGGGAGGAAACAAAAAAATTGCACAGTTCAGGCTAAAAACGAAGTTGGAGACCCTGCCCGGCGCGGCGGTTCCGCTCAACGAGACGTTTACGCAAATCATTGAAGATTCGTGTTATACGGTACATTTGGAGAACATGCCTTTTGGCGATTCTTACCGGGCCACCTTGAGCGCCGAACAAAAATTCGGGCCGCTCAATGGCGTCACGACGTATGATCTGGTGTTGATTTCCAAGCACATCCTGTCGTCGGAGCCTTTCACCAGCGTGTACCAGTCTGTTGCGGCCGATGTGAATCGCAGTAATTCGGTGACTACGTTCGACATTCTTGAAACGCGCAAACTCATTCTCGGCATCTACGATACCTTCCCCAATGCTCCGGCCTGGCGTTTTGTACGCCCGGCAGCCAATCCTTCGCAAGTGGCCAATTTTGCCGCCTTGCAGGATACTTACCAGATTATGCTCCCCAATCTGCTGGACGATCTGACGATGCACAATTATCATTTTGTGGGCGTCAAGTACGGGGATGTAAACGGGACAGCCTCTCTCAACGGCGAGCCTTCTTCCGACGACCGCTACCACGCTCCCCCATTGCTGCTGCGCACAGAGGATCGTTACCTCCGTCGGGGCGAGTCTACACGGGTGCCGCTTTATTTATCGGAGCCGGCCCTTCTTGATGGCTGGCAATGGTTGCTGGAGGCCGACCCATCGAAGTTGGAAATTCTGGGCATAGAAGGTTTGTCGCCGGAATTTTATCATTTGCAGGGCGCCACATTGCGGGTTTCATGGTCGGAAGGGCAGTCTCGTTATTTTGACGCGCAGCAAGCCCTTGTTTGGGTGACTGTTCGATCATTGCAGGCAGGGCGGCTTTCCGATGCACTGGCGCTTCAGGCGCAGCACATGCGTTGCGAGGCATATACAGAAAGAGGGCGTCGCCCGATGGCCCTGTATTTTGGAGAAGACACGGGTGCCGGGGTGTTGTTTTTTTCACCAAAGCCCAACCCTTTTGTATCGGAAACCTCTTTCGAAGTGCTGGTACAAGAAACATCGCCGGCGCAACTGGAAATATTTGATCTCAATGGACGTCTGGTGGGGTCGGAGCAATACACCCTTGATCCGGGCATGCAAAGCCTGCGGCTTCGTGCCGCATTGCTGCCGACAAAAGGGGTGTATGTTTACCGGCTTCGTGTAAGCGACGAAGTATCAAGCGGGCGATTAGTCAGGATGGAATAACCGGCAATCGAGTCGGGCAGCGCGTTGTTTGTCGGCTATTGCCGGGTAATTTGGCAGTTAGAAAGTGGAAAAATACTTGCAGGGGAAAAAATTTTGCACATTTGCCCTGCTCAAACGAGCCTTCGTAATATTTGTAAACCAAGGCAATCAACTTTTCACCCACTTTCAAATTGTATGGCAGAGAACACCGACACCACTAAAAAAAGCGGCAAATTCCCTTCGAGTATTCCCTACATCATCGGGAACGAGGCGGCGGAACGCTTCAATTATTATGGCTTGCGCGCCATTCTGACCACATTTATGGTCGCGCAGTTTTACAACCCCACCAATTCGACCGACCCGAACGTGGTACAGGTTGCTGAAGCGACTGCCAACGCCAAAACGCACGATTTTGTCGCAATGACCTATCTGCTGCCTATGTTTGGCGGGATGATTGCCGACTGGTTTTGGGGCAAATACAAGACAATTTTGTGGCTGTCATTGGTATATGCTTTAGGTAGCACCATGGTGGCATTGTCGGTTGACAATGAGGTGATGTTCACCACGTCCCTGTTGTTGATTGCCATTGGCGCCGGGGGCATCAAACCCTGTGTGTCGGCCAACGTAGGCGACCAGTTCGACGAGAGCAATTCACACCTGATCTCCAAGGCATTTGACGCGTTTTATTTTTCCATCAATGCCGGCTCTGTATTGTCCATTCTTTTGATTCCTTATTTGAAAGACAATTACGGTCCGGCGGTTGCTTTTGGCGTACCTGCGGTGGCAATGTTGATTGCCGTGTTTTTCTTTTGGGCCGGTCGCAACAAGTACCGTCGTATTCCTCCGCCGGCGTTCGACCCCAACAAACTGGTCATTTTCCTGACCGCCTTTTTCTCCCTGCTGGCGAGTTATCTTTATTTCGATACCATCCCGACCATTGCTTCCAACGAGATCAAAAATACAGGTGCTTCGGGCTGGACGGCTTTGTATCCGTTTACGGCGCCTGAAAAACTTTCTTCCTTTGGCACCGGCCCGATTTTGGGCGTTTGGGGCATTTTGGTCGTTGCGCTGGCCTTTATTTTCAAAAAACAATGGTTTGCCAATCCGGGTAATTTTGTAGGTATCAACCTGTATGCACTCACCAACGGCGGCTTTGCCTCGGCCTCCAAACATTTTGGTGAAGACAAAGTCGAAGGCATCAAATCCGTTTGGCGGGTACTGGCTGTATTCGCTTTTGTACCGGTCTTCTGGTCGCTTTGGGATCAAAGTCAGTCGGAATGGGTAGTACAGGCCAAAAAAATGGATTTGCTCTGGCTGGGCATCGAATGGAAAGCGGAACAAATCTCGTTTGTAAATGCAGCGTTTATTCTGATTTTCATTCCGTTGTTCTCCTTCGGGTTGTATCCTGCGTTCAATAAAATGGGCATCCGTGTTACGCCTTTGCGCAAAATTGGCGCTGGTTTTATACTTACGGCGCTCTCTTTTGTAATTGTCGCCATTGTACAGGGCTGGATTGATGCCGGTCAGACGCCGAACATCAGCTGGCAGATTTATGCATTCGTTCTCCTGACTGCCGGTGAGGTATTGATCTCCATCACCTGTCTGGAATATGCCTATACCCAATCGCCGCCCTCTATGAAATCCACGATTATGGCTTGTTACCTGTTGTCGGTAACGCTGGGCAATGTGATTGTTTCGATCATCCAGACAAACATCAAAAACGGCGGTTTCTTTGCACAATTCCATGGCGCCGGGTTCTTCTGGCTGTTTACAGGCATTTGTTTTGCCACCGCCCTGCTGTTTATGCTCGTATCGCCGCGCATTAAAGAGCGTTCATATATTGTTGGACAATGATTTTTCGATTGATTCGATTTTTCGATTGGTTCGATTGGTTCGATTTTTCGAGGGGTGAGCCAAGATCATCCGAGCGAAGCGAGAAATAACCAATCGAATCAATCGAAAAATCGAATCAATCCTTTCCATCTCATGGTTCGTATCATAGACTGGCAACCTGCCTATCAGGCCGAATGGAAAAACCTGAATATCGCGTGGATTTCAAAGGATTATGAAGTAGAGCAAATAGATCACGACACCCTCGATGACCCTGAAAAATATTTCATACGGGGCGGCGGGGCTGTTTTGCTGGCGCAACGTGAAGACACCGGCGAAATTGTGGGCACCGTGGCGCTACAGCCATTTGGCAACGGGGTGTTCGAACTGGCCAAAATGAGCGTCGCCGAGCACGCAAGAGGCCTGCACATCGGCGAAATGCTCGGTAGAGCCTGTCTGGAGCGCGCCCGGCAATCCGGTGCAAAACGCGTTTTCCTGCTCTCCAATGCCGGCAAGGCTTACCAGGCCGTTAATTTGTATTTCAAATTGGGTTTTCGCTGCGTCGCGCTCGAAAGCAATGAATTCAAACGCGCGACTATTCAAATGGAAACCAGATTGGATTGATTCGATTTTTCGATTGGTTCGATTAATTCGATTGGTTATTCCTCGCTTCGCTCGGATGATCTTGGCTCACCCCTCGAAAAATCGAACTAATCGAAAAATCGAATCAATCGAATCAATCGAATCAATCAAAATCTTCTCGTTCAGCCGCCAAACTTCCCGGTTCGGCGGCTTTCGTTTTTTTGGGCTTGCATGTCGGCTGATGTTTGTGCTGTGATTTGAAAAAAAGTACAGCACATGAAAATAAGAACAATTCTTCCTTCCATAATCCTCGTTTTGGCAGCCGCAGCGATTTCGGCACAAAATCTGGCCGAAGCGAAGCGGCTCGCCGAAGCGGGCCGGCACAGCGAAGCGGAAAAAATCTACAACGAGGCGCTTGCCCAAAACCCCGACAACCTTGAGGCCCTGATCGGCGCGGGTTACAATTACTCCTGGGCCGGGCAGAATGAACAAGCCGGCGAACGCTTTGAACAAGCGCTGGCACTGTCGCCGCAAAACCACGCCGCACTGGTAGGCAAAGGATACAACCTCGCCTGGAATCGCCAGTTTGCCGCTGCCAAGTATCCGTTTTTCGAACTGGAAAAAATCGCGCCCGGCAATCAGGAAGCCCGCAAAGGGTTGGGATACGTGTACCTCTGGCAGGGAAACGGCCCGGTTGCTATTGATTATTTTGAAAAACTGGTACTCGATTTTCCTGATAATATAGAGTATTACATCGCGCTGGCACAATCTTATCTGGTTGAAAATCAGTTGAAAAAAGCCCGCCTTGCACTGCGCTCCGCCCTTGAAATTGACTCTGCCAACCGCGTGGCCGCACAGCTGCTGCAAAGCTCCTACGGCATCGCTGCTCCCCTCG
>JANRLZ010000364.1:0-3496 GCA_033762055.1 Saprospiraceae bacterium | reverse complement strand
ATCCGTCCATCATCTCCGACATCCCGGTCGCCGTCGCCATCCGAAATGTGACTTGTAAGTAGTCGGTGTACAAATCCAGTAGATTTTCCATGCACCGAAGATACAATTTCAACCAATTTCAATTACTTTGCGTAACATCAGAAAATAATGCAAAATGTTTGGCATTATAAATTTATCACAATATTTTTGCACGACAAAACCAACAACATTAACCCTTAAATCCTGCCGATTCTCCAATCGGACAACCCCTATGCATCCCCTTATTTTTCAGTTTTATTCTTGTAGTGGCGGCATCTACCACTATGCGGAATCCCTTTGCATTTCGCCTGATCCAACACCGAAGGCTTTATAAGCACAGGGCGGCAATCATTGTCCAACAACCTCACTTGCAGGGCGTTTGTCTGTCCTGTTTTTGAGATTATTGTGTCATCTCGGCCGCCTGGTTCAAAGTTTTCGGAAATCCCCGTCATTCACCCTTCATTTTCTGCTGTTGTAAACAATGCGCCACGGCGCACAAAACTTTATTTTTTCACCACAACCTTTTCTTCAACACAATGAAAAAAGTACTTTCTATGCTGCTGATGATCAGCCTCGCAACCTTCATGTCCTGTAAAGGCGAACAAGGCGACACTGGTCCTGCCGGCCCTGCCGGTCAAAACGGCCAAAACGGTCAGGATGGTAATGCCAACATTAAAACATTTACCACTACCGTTTCTTCCAGCAACTGGGTAGAAATCCTTGACGATTACTCTGAAGCCCAGGTAAATGTGCCCATTATTACCAGCGATATTGTCAACAGCGGCCTGGTAATGGTTTACATGCAAAGCGGAAGTTCCTGGACCGCCTGGCCTTACGCTGTAGCCTTCGATACGTACACCGAGGCTTTCAGTTTTACCTTTGCAACCGGGAGCGTAACCCTTCGGGATATTTCCAACGACAATATCCCGATTGAACCAACCGGCCCGCTGCGCGTTATCGCCGCCACTGCCGACGGCATGGTTCGTTACCCGGACCTCGATTGGTACAACTACGAAGCCGTAATGAATGCATTGCAATTGGCTGACTAATTCATCTTTTTGATGATCAATAATGCCCCTCTTTATCGGAAACCCGATGAAGAGGGGTTTTTCATTGTATCACACGCGCGTTCCGCTTTACCTTTGCGCTTGCATGAAAAACTGGATTATTTCCTCTCCGCAAACACTGCCGGCTATCGTTCCGGAATTGCTGGAGGCTTTGGGCCACCATCGCAAAATCGCACTGTATGGCGACATGGGCGCCGGTAAAACGACTTTGGTAAAAGCCATTTGCAGGCATCTCGGTGTATCCGACAATACTGCCAGCCCCACTTTTTCCTTAGTCAACCAGTACACTTACCCCACACCAGACGGTACGCCTGCGCTTTTTCACCATCTCGACCTGTATCGGCTGAGATCGGCGGAAGAAGCCTTTGATATCGGGCTGGAGGATTTGTTGTACGACCCCTGGTATTGTGTCATTGAGTGGCCGGAATTGGTGGAGCGTTTTTTTCCGCCCAATGTCGTGGCGCTTAGCATGGAAATTACCGGAGAAACAACCCGTTTGTTGCGCATCGAACGAATGCCCGATTAACCGCCGCCGCCGTCGGGTTCATCGCCAAAGCTGTCGTCTGGCCGTTTGTTTTTACCCGGCGCCTGGCCGTTCTCGTCCAGTTCGTCGTTGTAAATATCCGGCGAAAAATCTTCTTCATCGCCGGCCGGGCCCAGGCTGCTTTCATAGGCTGCGCAGTTGGTTTCAATACCCAAATCACCGGGTGGCCGTACAAAACGGGCGTTAATGTCGTACCCCGATTTCGGGTCTTTTTCCAGACGATTGACAAAAGAAGCAAAAATGGGTCGCGCCATACGCGCGCCCTGCCCGTCCGACAAACTTAAGAATCGAATCCAGCGGTCTTCTCCTCCCACCCAGGTTCCGACGACCAGACGAGGCGTTACGCCCATGAACCAGCCGTCGGTGTAATCGTTGGTAGTACCGGTTTTGCCGCCGACCTGGCTTTTCAGGGTATTGATACCCGGTGCGCCTTTGACGTTGTACTGCAACATTTCGAGCATGACCCAATCGGCGTTGGCTGCCAGCGCCGCGCGTTCTTCGGGTACGGAACGCCAGAGCACACGGCCGTTTTTATCCTCGATTTTTCGGATGACAAAAGGCATGCTGTACATCCCCTTGTTGGCAAATGTCGCGTAGGCTCCCGTCATTTCGTAAGGCGTCAGGTCGGCCGCGCCCAGGCACATGGATGGCGAGCCGGGCAGTATCAGATAACGGCCATTGGCTTGCCGCGAAGAATCTATCCCCATTTTGTCGCACAAGCCGCGTACCGGCTCGGTGTCGCCCAATTGTTTCATCAGGAAGGCGCTGACGGTGTTGACCGAATTTTTTAACCCTTCTTTTAAATTAAGCCTGACGCCGGAATAGGTACCGGTCGAATTTTTGGGGGTCCAGTCGGCCATGTGCTGGAAGTTCATGTAACGCCCCGGGATCGTGACCGGATTGTCGTACACTTCGTAGCAGGGGCTGATGCCTTGTTGTGCAATGGCGGTAGCGTACACAAAGGGCTTGAAGGTTGAGCCCACTTGTCGCCGGGTCATGATGTGGTCGTACTGAAAGTATTTAAAATTGACACCACCCACCCAGGCTTTGATTTCAGCAGAGGTTGGATCCACGGCCAGCAGCCCCGTTTGCAAAAACATCCGGTGATAACGCAGGCTGTCCATCGGCGTCATTACGGTGTCTTTTTCAAGCCGGGGATTGTTCCAGGTAAAGACCTTCATTTTAACCGGCTGGGCGTATTGTTTTTTTACCGCAGCGGTTAAAGCCCTGTATTGCGCTTTCACTTCCTCCCATTCTTTTCCGTTCATAATTCGCCGGTAAGCAGTTGCCTGCTCGGTGCTGACAAACGGCTGTGGTTTGGCGGCAAGCATTTTGGCAATGGTTCCGGGGGTCTTATCTTCGTTGAGCATCCGTTCCACATCCACCGGGCGCAATTCGAAGGCATATCTGGATTTAATTTTTTCGGCCACGGCATCCATAAATTTCGGCCATAAAATGGCAAACCGGTCGCCTTCGCGCACCAGTTTCCAAAGCGATTCTTTGCGGCCCTGTATTTCCTCTTCCGTAGCGTCGCCCGAACGATATTGCCAGGGGTCCCGGCCTTTCCAGACCTGGAAAAAACGCGCCTGCAATTTTTTCATTTGTTCCTGCATGGCCGCTTCGGCATGACGTTGATAAGCCGGGTCAATCGTGGTGTAAATTTTTATGCCGTCCCGGTAAATATCATACTTCGAGCCATCACGGCGGCGGCATTCGGGCAGTTCGAGTATCGAATCTCGCACGATTTTTTCCAGATAATCACAGAGATACGGCGCCTTGTCGTCGGTGAAGGTTACCTGTTTGAATTGCAGGCCAAGTGGCAATACTTTCAGGCTGTCGTACTGGCTTTCTGTGATAAAGCCGTTGC
>JANRLZ010000363.1:0-4315 GCA_033762055.1 Saprospiraceae bacterium | reverse complement strand
AAGATCCGTACACACAGGAGGAATATACCTTTAAAAGCGATGCATTGCGCGAATACCCGGTCATCACACTCGGCGCTTCCATTCCTGTGTTGATAGACCCGGCCAACCCGAAGCGCCATTTGGTGCAACGGGAGTTTTAACTACCACATAAAAAATCCCCGCCGGGACCTTACCTGGCGGGGAAAGAACAAAACCCTCTGGCTATGCCAGTCATTGTTCCTTGTGCCCTTTTCAGGGCAATAAATCATCATCGGAGTGAATGACCAGAATGGGCAGATCGCTGCCGGCCACCACCTCGTTGGTTACACTTTTATGCAGGAGATTATCCCAGAAATTGCGGTGATGCGTCACAAACACCAACAAATCAATCCGGTGATAAAACGCATATTCATACAAGGCGCCTGAAATGTCGTCGCTCACCATCTTTGAAAAAACAAAAGGTCGGTTCGACACACTTTCGCCAAAATCGGCTTCAAAACGGGCGCGTTGTTCTTCCAGATTCTTTTCGCCACCTGGTCCGACGTGGACAAAATGTATTTGTCCGTCGAAACGTTGTGCAAACGCTGCCGCCTGCTGAACGCACAGGGTGTTTAAAGAATCAAAATCGCTGGCATACAGCAAGTTGCTCAGTCCGCGATAACTCGCTTCTTTCGGCACAAACAACACCGGGCAATGCGCATTGCGCGATACTTCCACACTCACCGACCCAAAGAGTTTTTTCCCGATTCCTCCGCGACCGGTAGCGCCCATGACGATTAAATCGGTGTTGCGCGAATAGTCGGCCAGCGCTACATCGGGCGCGCCGTATATCACTTTGGAATGAATTCGTGGCTGCGTTTCTTCGTTGGTCGTTGTTTGTCCGGGACCGCCAGCAAATCGGGCAGGCGACACATATTGCACGCCGACCATAGCCATGGTTTCTGTCACAAAGGTATCCAGCTCGGTATGCATCGTCTGGGTGTAGCCCGATAGAAAGCCGGTTGAAGAAGGGGTAGTGCCTTCAAAAATGCTGTCCATCGCATACACGATTTCGAGCTGACTGTCGAGCCGCTGGGCCAGGTGCCAGGCATAAATCAGGGCATTGGCCGATACTTCGCTCATATCCACCGGTACGCTGATGGTACGCAGGCGATACAATTTGCTTTTGTACAAACCCTTGTTTTTCAGCAGCCGAACCAGCGCCGGTACCGACGGAATGAGGCCTTGCAGCACAATTTCGCCTTCCACCATCAACGCCGGCAAGGTGCGTACGCCATGCGCCTGCAAGGCGACAGGGTCGGAAATCTCCAACACCTTGCCGTCAATACCGGCAGTTTGGAGCGCAGCGTGGACCCGTTCGGCCAAACGCCGTTCGGCAGCATTGTGATGCCCGAAAATCTTGATGTGCGTTTTCCCACATCCGCTGCAGTTGCCCGTACAGGCTTCCGCATTGGCAGAGGAAACGGTTGCTATTTCTTTCATAGGGCAGGTTTACTGATTTTCATACACCAGGCTCGAATCGGCGGGAATTTGCTTCGACAATTCAGTCATAATATCGAATGGCGTGATAATGCCGATCAGTTCGCCGTTTTCTACCACCGGCAAGGCATGGAAGCGATTGATCAGAAAAACTTCCAGCACCACATTGATGCGATCGTCGGGCGCCACCTTGCCCAGTCGGGTCGTCATGATTTCTTTCACCTGCGTGCGTTCGAGGCGCAGTTGGTTCACGTAACGGTCTTCTTCGTAATGCGAAGCGCCGCCCATGAAATATTCAAAGTCGGACTTGCTCACCATACCCACGATTTCACGAAAATGAACGACCGGAATGTGGTGAAATTTGTTTTTTTCAAAAATGTCTTTGACAACACTGAGGGGTTCTTCCGGACCGACGGTAATCAAATGTTTGTGGTCGGTCATAAGACTGGAAACAGGAGCGAAAATGTTCATAATTGTAAGAGGATTTGTTCAATGATGGTACAAAGGTGCGCCGACATGGCATTTGACCGGAATGACTGCGGTTGGCAGGAGGGATGATTAAAATCATGCCTCGCATCGCGGATCGCCAAGTCGTTTTTTTGAAAGGGCCCACATTTTCAAAGTCGTTCTAACAATCCCCTGTGGCTGCGAATATTTTTCACGTATAATGAACGGTTTTCTAATTTTGCCTCACATGAAAAAAATACTGATCATTGAGGACAATCCGGATGTTCGGGAAAATATCGCCGAGATCCTGAACCTGAGCGGCTACGAAACCATTACCGCTGAAAATGGAAAAACGGGCGCTGTAAAAGCCCAGGAACTACTTCCTGATTTGATTCTTTGCGACATCATGATGCCGGAACTGGATGGTTACGGCGTCTTGCATATTCTGGGCAGGACGGCCGCAACGGCAGACATCCCTTTCATTTTCCTGACAGCAAAGGCCGAAAAGGAGGATTTCCGCCGCGGTATGTCGCTGGGCGCCGATGATTACATCACCAAACCCTTCGACGACCAGGCGTTGTTGCAAACCATTGAAAACCGCCTGAAAAAAAGCGAGCGACTGCGTGTCGCCTCCGCCCAGGCCGGCGGTTCATTAGAACGGTTCATTGACGAGGCCCGTGCCCTGGAAGCCATCCGGCATTTGTCGGACAACCGGGAGGTACGGCATTACAAGAAAAAAGACCTCATATTCCGGGAAGGCGAGCACCCGCGCTGGTTGTATTTTGTGGAAAGCGGCAAGGTCAAGGTATTTAAAACCAGCGACGACGGGCGTGAACTCATCGTAAAAGTGGCGCAAACAGGCGATTTTTTGGGTTTTCTTGCCTTGTTTAAAGAAGATGCCTATCCGGAAAGCGCCGCTGCGCTGGAAGATTGCAGCATCAAACTGGTTCCCAAACAGGATTTTGCCGCCCTCGTTTTCGGCAACCGCGATGTGAACGCCCGTTTCATAAAAATGCTGGCCAACCACATCGCCGAACGCGAACAACAACTCATCGAACTGGCCTACAATTCGGTGCGCAAACGCGTCGCCACGGTGGTTGCCCAACTCTGCGACCAAAGCGGCCCGGTGATCCACCTGCTGCGTGAAGACCTGGCAGCCCTGGCAGGAACCGCCAAGGAAACCCTCATCCGTACGCTCACCGATTTTAAAAACGAAGGTTTGCTGGAAATCAAGGACGGGGTCGTGACGGTACAGAAAGTGGAAAAACTGCGGGAAATGCCGAATTGAAATCCGGAAGTTGCTGTAAGCCGCCGCGGCGATGGCTTACCCGTTTCCGCGCGCCTCCTCTGCCGCCTCCATCGTTGCAAGATATGCTTCCAGATCGGCCAGCCAGGCATCCAGCTGATCGGTAGCGGTGTTTTTGAGGCGTTCGAGCCATTGCTGACCGCGTTCGGTGTAAAAAAGAAAATACACCGCTCCGGCGATGAGCGTGGCGGCGAGCAATATTTCGGTGAGCGATCTTTTTTGCATGGTTTTAATCAGGTTGTTTCATCGGATGATTTATTCAAACGTTGGCGCAGGGCACTGATATTTTGCCGGAGCCGACCGTACACTTTTGCCTTCACCGTCTTTTGGGGCGGAGTAGCAGACTCGGGCGCCGCCGGTGTTTTTTCACGCCTCGTCACCCAACGCAGTACGAGCGGGGTAAGCAACTTGATCAATACCCCCCATTTGCTGTCTTTCCCCAGTACATCGGCCACCAGGGCCAGCGGAGCGGGCAGTGAAGGGTTGTTGCCGCCCGAAACACCCGACAAGGCTTTTTTCAGCAGATTGGCCGGCTCGAGTTCTTCGCGAAGTTCGAGCAAGGTCAGCCGCAACTCGGCTTGTTCACGATCTATTTGCGCTTTGAGCGCTGCCTTTCGGCGCTGAAGTTCGGCCAGTTTATTCATGAAGTGTCGTTTCCTCTTTGTTTTCTTCTTCGTGTATCATCGCCTGTAACACGGCATCCCGCACCGCAGGGCGCACCAGCCGGTAGGCCAATAGTCCGATTGGAATAAAAACCAGTCCGGCCAAAGCAAATCCTCCCGCCCGGTTGCCAATCACATCGCCCAGCCACCAGGCAAAACCCATGCTGAAAAAAAACAACACCAACAGCAGGAACACAATGATCGTCAGTACGCCGGCCAGATTGGAAGCCAGCGCCGAAGCCTTTTCCGTGGCCGTCAATTCCAGATACGCCCAGCGGGTTTCCAGGTGCTTGACCACTTGTTCGTAGAGCCGATGAATGAGCGCTTCGCTGTCGGTTGTTTCGGACATCAGGAGAATGTTTATGAGGGTTTATGGGGGGGATGAGGGCTATTGATTACCCACAAAACCAGCAACCAAGTTCTTTGACAGATTGTTAAGTAA
>JANRLZ010000362.1:0-6640 GCA_033762055.1 Saprospiraceae bacterium | reverse complement strand
GGTACCTACAGGTGTTACCTCCCATACTTTGGGGGCATAATCGGGGAAAGGGAATACCAGGGTTGTTGCTCCGTTGGCATTCGGATGTGCATTGGCATCGGCATTAGGGCCGCGGTCGCTGATCATTCGGTAGCGACCATCGCGATACATGAGGCCTGAGATGCCGCCTTCACGAATGTCGGCGCCGTTGGCTTGCCCTATCACAGGGGTATCGTCAAAGGCATATTTTGTCACACCAAACTCATTGGTTTTTGTACGGTCAATATTGATTTCAAAAACCGAAATGGTTCCGCTGATTTCGTTGGAAACGACCAGCAGATCGCGTTGATTCGGACTCTCTGCTTTTGGTATAAACAAAATGCCCTCCGGCCCCAAATCGCCGCCGGCTGCCGAGCCGGTAGCGCGGGTGTTGATCCATTGTACATACTCCGGCGCTACAGGGTTGGTAACGTCGTACACCATGACGCCTCCGATGCGTTCGAGGGCGGTGAATGCGTAATTGCGCCCGTCAATGGTACCGAGCGTTATACCTTCCGGCTCGGGGCCCTTATCGTCGGAACGGTTCTTACGCGTATTATTCGAGTTGCTGGCGTTGAAGATGCTTCCAAATACCGGGTCAGCAGCCGTAATCCGCTCTATGTCATCACCACTGTCCCAAACAAGCGCGCCGGTTGCAGCATTCCAGATGGAGATGGATCGCCCGCCGAAGGTGTGAATTTCATCATAATCGCCGTCGCCGTCGGTATCGCCACCGGCCGTGGATACGTTCAGTCGCCCCAGCAATTCTGCGCGTTTGAGATAAGCTGCATCGGGAAACGATGCCGAATCAAGCACATAGCCGGAAGCGCTCAGACGGGTAATTTCAGCATAAGCATTCCATTCGCGTACGTCGCCTTCGTTGGCGGTGACCAAAAAGCCGTTCCCGCCGACATTCCAGTAGGCAATAGCGTCGGGTTGGTAAATCCCTTTTACTTTCCAGTTATTGAAAAAGATACCCGGCGCCTGATCAGAAGCATCCAGTGCAAATTTTTGCGCGGCATAGTCTTTGAGTCCGAGCGGAATGATATTGCCGACGGTATTGGTTGTCAGGTCAATGACCGCCAGCGCGTTGTTTTCCTGCAAGGTGACCCAGGCCGTAAGCCCGTCATCCGACACTGTTACGTATTCAGGTTCAAGATCTTGCGCAACGGTAGCGCCCGGACCAAAAATTCGCACGCCGGCGCTTACCAGCGCGGCCGAATCGGCATTGAACTGCGTAAAACCAATAGTAGTCACATTTGCCTGCGTCAATGCTGCCACGCCGGGAGTCATGTCAATAACACTGACCGAACCTTCCGGGTCCACTGAGTAATCGGTAGCAGGTTCGCCTTCGTTGGCGACCAGTAATCTGGAGCCATCAGGTGTAAAATTTACATGATCGGGCAATGCGCCTACCGTGACGGCATTCAGGAATGTGCCGGCAACGTCGAAAAAGACAATTTTGCCGGGGTTGGTAATCAGGGTGTCATCCACTGCTACGGCCACGACGTTGTTGGCAACCGCCACGGAATTGATGCCGCCGCCGTATGCCGTTATGTCAACCGATGTGATTTTTGATAAGGCATAGGGGTTTTTCAGATCAATGATTTCGAGTTTATTCTGCTCAATGTTGGTCGTAAACAGTCGTTTGTTCAGCGGATCAAAGGCTGAAATTTCGGCCGTAGCGCTGGAAGCAGGGTCTATATCATAACTGGTAAGATGACGGAGTGCAATGACTGCGTTGCCTTGCGGTAACGGCGCCGGGGTGTCGTTGTCGCTGATTAATACAACAAATTCAAAAACAGTACCTGACTGAGCACCGTTGAAATCGTACAATTGCAGGATAATGTACCGGCTGTCGCGTTGTTCGGTATTATCCAGAATATTTACCCGTACATTCAGGCTATTGGCGCTGCCGTTTACAAAAATCACCGTGCTGTCGAGCAAATCAAAATGACTGCCTTCCGTCGCCGTTGAAAATTCCACCACCCGCACTTTTGCTGTTGCTTGCGAAATAAAGAAGTTGTCAATTTTTACCGGCACGTTGATGATGCCGGCGTTCTCTTCCACCCGTACCCGCGCGCTACTGAAGCTGATCAATGGCGCCGGTACTGTAAAGTTAAATACAAAAGGTGCGGCGATGTAATTGCCTGCAAGGTCCTGTACGCTGTCAATGGTCAGCGAATAGCTGTTGCCCACCTCAAAAGGCGTGGCATAATTCAGTAAAACCGTATCGCCGTTGCTGCCCGTAGTTGCGGCCAGCAAACCGGCGATGCCTGTATAATTGTCCGGATTGGCAGCGCTGGCCCCCATTGCTTCGCTAAAAATGACCTGAAGGGTATTCGGACCATTTAATGTGGCGCTTATTACCGTAGGCGGTATCATATCTGCCTGGGCGGAAACGAGTTGTATGTCATCCCAGGCTGCAAAATCCGAACCGCCGTTTTGGCGGGCAGCCAGCCTTAAACGAACGAAGGCGGCGCCGGGTGGTACGTTGATGGTGACGGTTTCCCAGGCCTGGGTGTTGGGTTGCAGGGCGGTGTAATTCGTCCAGTTCGTGCCGTTGTCGTAGGCCACGTAATACCCGACACTGTCGTCCGAATCGTAGGCAATGGTGAAGTATTTGAAAGAAAGTGTGTTGGAGGAAAATGCAGAAACATCCACGGGCCCAAAATCCAGGGTGTGTTCAAATGCGCCACCCCCTGAGGGGTTTTCCAGATCGCGCATGAACCACAGGCGATTGCCGGTGGCCGGACTGATTTGGGTAGTAGCGGTGGTATCGCTCCATACGTCTTCCGCAGCTTGGTTGTTATACCTTGCAGGGGAAGCGTTGTAAGGGAAATTGTCGGTCAAAGTGCCTTCAAACCCTTGAAAAAGCGTTTGTTGCGCCTGAGTTTGCGGCAAAACAAACAGCAGGAGGGAGAGTGTAAAAAGTAGGAATGACTTCATGCCTTCGCGTTTTTTTTTTGAATGGGCGAAGGTAGAAGGAGCAAATCCGGCGCCTCGTAAAGGCCAGAATAACGAATAATTAAGAAATGGTAAAGCCCGCCGGGATTTACCCAAAAAAACGCCGTCCCTCCCGACTCATTTTGCGCAACAGCGGACTGCAGCGGTAGCGGTCTTCCAGGTATTCGACGTAGAGAGAATCCAGTTTTTCCACCACGTTCGGGATGCCGATTTCATCGGCCCAGGCCAGCAACCCTTTGGGGTAATTGACACCCTGTGTCATGGCCAGTTCAATATCGTCGCGGTTGGCCACGCGTAGGTAGAGGGTGTCTGCTGCTTCATTGATCAGCATGGCCAGAATACGGGTGCCGATTTCCCGACCCAGGTTTTCATCTTTAACGGGTTCGGGCATCACGGCTCCTGGACGGTAATCGTAAAAGCCGCGCCCTGATTTTCTGCCAAAATAGTGGGCGTCGACAAGGCGCTTTTGGGTGAAGGAAGGTTTGTAGCGCGGGTCGAAAAAGAAATTGGAAAATACGACTTCCGTTACGGCATAGTTGATGTCGTGGCCAATAAAATCCATGAGTTCAAATGGTCCCATCCTGAACCCGCACAGATCACGCATGGCCCAGTCAATGGTGGCTTCATCGGCAATGCCTTCATCATAAATACGCAAGGCTTCGCCATAATAAGGACGCGCAACCCGGTTTACAATAAATCCCGGGGTATCTTTTGCGACCACCGTGGTTTTACCCCAACTGTCAATCAGGGCTTTGCCGCGCTCCACAATGTCGGGGTGGGTTTGCAAGCCCGGAATAATCTCCACCAGCCGCATCAGCGGAGCAGGGTTGAAAAAATGCACCCCAAGGATGCGTTCCGGATGTTTGAGCGGGGCGCCCATTGCCGAAATAGACAAAGAGGACGTATTACTGGCCAAAATGGTGCTTTCGTCTACAATGGCTTCCATGCTGCGAAAGGCGATTTGCTTTTGTTCAATCTCTTCCACAATGGCCTCAATAACGATGGAACAATGGCGAAACTCACTCATATGGTCGGTAAACTTCAGTCGGCTGAAAAGCGCATAAGATTCAGCATCCGTCATTTTCCCTTTTTCCACCAGTGTTTTTAAAGTGGCCTGTATGTTGCGGCTGGCTTTGGTGAGCGCAATGGTGAGGTTGTCGCAAATAATAACATGATGCCCTGCCGCTGCGGCTACCTGTGCGATCCCGCTTCCCATCGCGCCGGCGCCAAGAATGCCTATTGTGTCCATGAAAAAAAAATTGATTTGGTTGAATTTGGCAATGAGGGCGCAAAATTACCAAACTACCGGCGTTCAAGTAGCATCCTGCTACGGCATTTATGTCGGAATTCTGCATTTCCACCTCTAAAATAAAAAGACAGCGCCCGCACATTCGTGAGCGCTGCCGAAGAGGGCCCGCCTTGCTACTACGGGTGATCTCGGTATTAATTTTCAAGCCATATCAGGCGTGAGCGATCAGTGTCCGACCACATCGGTTTTCATCGGCCCCAAAATGGCCAGTAACTCGTCTTTTTCTGCTTGCGGTACATTAAATTGATCCAAAGCCGCCACCAGATCGCCCACTAGCGCATTAAATTCCGCTTCGCTAATGTTCATGTTGTGGTGCGCATCGTACATGTTTTTACCCTTATACTGGCAGGGGCCACCCGAACCGGCGCAAATCTGGTCAATCAGGTTGTTGCGCAATAACTGGGTGCGATACGGGTCGGCAACCGTGGCGGCAAAACGGGCATTGATCACATTGTCGCCCACTACATTGGCTAAAAATTGATCTACAACCGCTGAAATCGCATTGATGCCGCCCAGGCGTTCGTAGAGGGTCGGACTGGGTGCCGGATCAACCGCCTCTTTTTCACCGCAAGATCCAATTATGGAAGTGGCGAAGAGCAGGATCATCAGAAAACGAAGATTTTTCATGTGAAAAGTGAGTTTGGTGAAGGACAAAAACTTGAAAATGAAAGGTGGTTATCCAGGGAAAAAGAAGCGTGTTTGAAGTCGTCAGGTTAGATTTTCGTCCAACCGACGCCGACTGCGCCCAATGGAAAGCGCGATTGCCGTCACTCCCAGGACAAGTCCGATGCCTAACAACCATTGGGGCAGGGATGCAAGTGCAGCGGCGGGGACAGGGCATTGAGAGCCTGTCGGTGCAGGAAATATTTTTTTGGAGACTGGTGTGGTAGTAAGGATATTTAATCGGCTTTGCAGGTCTTTTTCCGAAAGGAATTCAGTGTGACTCAGCACCAGCAGGTCGGAAGAAATGTTATAGGCGCTGGCTGTGACCCCTTCCCAACCCCGTGCGGCTTTTGCCAGGGCGCGACCTGCTTCTGCCGCAGGAGCATTTACCTGAAATGCCGTATAGGTCACTGTCGGCAGATCGTCGGCAGGTGAGTAGGGCTTGTGCAACCATAACCAGCCGGCAAGACACAAAAAAGCAAAAAAAACGAGTAGAATGCGGAGCGTATGCATAAGTACGGACAAGCGTTGGTCAAACCATGTCCATACTTACGAGTGTTTGCTGATCCCGGATTTCCAAGAAACTGTTTTTTGACCGGTGGAGGGGTTAAAACACTTTCTACCTGTGTTTTTTCGAACGATTGACATTAGGGCCGGTGGCGTAGCGCAGTGATAAAAACAGCGGGTGTCACAGAGATCCTACACATTCAACCAATACACGACTTTCAGTACCACGGCCCGGTTTTTTGGCGCAAACAAACGCACCGGACTGTTGGGCACGGTTTCAGCGTAGGAATTGTCGGTGTAAACCAAAAAAACATCCGAGACCGGAGCAAAACGCCATTGTACCCGTGCATTGAGGTTGAAATTGTTGGCCTGGGTGTTGTATTGCATAAAGGCGCTCAGAAACAAATCCCGGCGAAACGACAGTTCAACCCGCGGCCCGATCAGCCAAAAATCGGCCGAAGCATATGGTTGTGGCAGGCGGATGCGGTTGTAACTGTATTGCAGTGAAAAACGCCCTACCGGTTGCCAGCGGTAGGCCAGTGATCCGCTGCTGCTCAATATTTGCCCGTTGAAAAAGCCGCCCGACATTACGTCTATATCACCTTGCCAATCGTAGGAAGTGCCAGTAATAAATTCAGCCCTCACCCCCCAGTTTTCATAACCGCCTACCGGCAATGCCGGCTGGTCGGTATTGCTGGGGTCAAAGGGTTCGAATAAAAAAACATAGGTGTTGAATGCCGAAACGCTTGTGTACGACTGGTCTTTAAAACCCATGCCGGCAAAAAGCGCCACATCGCGATCGGTGTGTTTCCCACTTAGTCCGTAAGTCAGGGAGCCGTTGATACCAAATTCATAATTGGTAATATGTTGTGCTGCCCAGCCTTTTTTGGGGTATGTTCGCACACCGATGCCCGGATAAAAACCTTGCACGCCTGTTCTCGGTACAAAACCTGCTTCGGCGAAATAGGTAGAATCCACCCGCCAATAGCCAAAATTTGCATTGAAATAACGATCTCGGTACCCCAAAAACATGGCGGCGGTGGAACCTCTTTTTGCCTTGTCGGGCGAAAACGAGCGGTGATAATATGATTCGCCCTCCCAGCGGTTGTCTTTTGAGTAAAGATTGAATTCCAGCCCGGCTACCCGGTTCCACGATTGCAGCCCGTTGCGCTGGGT
>JANRLZ010000361.1:0-5422 GCA_033762055.1 Saprospiraceae bacterium | reverse complement strand
GGATCGGCACTTTTTTCCGAATATCCCTTCTTTTTCCAGCCGCTTTCTTCCCAGTCGAACTTGGGCTGGTTGTTTTCATAAACAAAATAAAACATCGCCGCAATCAGTGCGAGGGCGGCAAGGGCAAACAAAAGGGGCGTACGACGATTTTGCATACTGGAAAATGCGCGGAAAGGTAGGTGAAAACCAAAAAATATCCATTTCGATGGTAAAATATGTCTTGCTTAATCTTTCCGAACTACTTTTGCGGCGCATTTTGTCCTAATCATCTTCTCACCACCTGTTACATGGAATCCCTCCTACAAAAGTACAAGGAGAAAAAACCCGAAATCATATTTGAATGGCATGATGAAGAAACCGGCGCTGAAGGCTGGATCGTCATCAACTCGCTCCGCAACGGCGCTGCCGGCGGCGGCACCCGGATGCGCAAGGGCCTGACCCGCGAAGAGGTCATTTCATTGGCCAAGGTCATGGAAATCAAATTCAGTGTGTGCGGCCCTGCTATTGGCGGCGCAAAAAGCGGCATCAACTTCGATCCCGCCGATCCGCGTCGCTGGCAAGTACTCGAACGCTGGTACCGCGCCGTGCTCCCCATCCTTAAAAACTATTACGGCACCGGCGGCGACCTCAATGTTGACGAACTTAAAGACGTGGTGCCCATCACCGAAGCGCTGGGGTTATGGCACCCGCAGGAAGGCATCGTACGCGGCCACTTCAAACCCTCAAAAGGCCAACAAATCAATATTATCGGTCAGTTGCGCTATGGGTGCACCAAAATTGTGGAAGACCTGGAGTACCTGCCCGAAGGGGGGCAACACAAATACGCCGTCGCCGATCTGATTACCGGCTACGGGGTCGCCGAATCAGTGCGCCATTTCTACGATCTGTTTCACCAGAGCGACCTGAAAGGAAAAACCGCCATCATTCAGGGCTGGGGAAATGTAGCCTCCGCAGCAGCCTGCTATTTGGCCAATGAGGGCGTTCGAATAGTAGGAATCATTGACCGCGAAGGCGGCATACTTGCTCCCGACGGACTGGAACTGGATGAAGTAAAAACCCTTTTCAACAACAAATCGGGCAACAAACTGGCCGTTGATAACTTGCTGCCTTTCAGCGAAATAAATGAAAAAATCTGGAAGTCTGCCGCTGATATTTTCATTCCTGGCGCCGCTTCCAAACTTATTACACGAGCGCAGGTAGACGATATGCTCGCCGGCGGACTTGAAGTAATTGCCTGTGGCGCAAACGTGCCGTTTGTTGACGACGAGGTGTTTTTCGGCCCTACCGCCCGCTTCACCGATGAACAAACAGCAGTCATCCCCGACTTCATTGCCAACTGCGGAATGGCCCGCGTTTTTGCCTATCTGATGCAGCCGGACGCGACAATGACAGACCGCGCCATATTCACCGATACCTCGTCCACCATACGCCGTGCACTGGAGGAAGTAAGAAAAAATAACAATTCACCCCGAAAAATATCTACCACCGCCCTATTTTTGGCGCTGAAAAAACTTGGTATTTGAATTTTTTTACCGACCATTGCCCTGTTTTTCACAACTACTTGGCGGCTAAATCCCTCCATCCGACAAGCAAATCCCCATTCAAATTGAATTCGAAGCAAAACTGTAACATTCATTTCATTAAAAATTCAGCAACCCTATGACGGTTCGGAAATTAACTTTTGCGCTCCTTTTTACCTTCGCATGGCTGGGTCTTGCTGCTCAAGAAGCAGGAACCTACCGTTCGCTGTCTCCGGCAGACCAATGGGAAGTCGGTGTAGACCTCGGTACGCCGATGGTTGTCGGCGATATTGATGCGAAATTCCCCGGCTTTGGCGGCGGCCTTCATGTCCGCAAATCGCTCGGACACGTGTTCTCCATCCGCGTTGGCGGCCTTTTTGGCTCCATGACCAACGAAAATGAATCGCCCGACCTCCGCAGCTCGGAAACCACCTACTTCTCCGGCAGCGGTCAGATCGTGATGACCGTGAACAATTTGCGTTTCGACAAGCCCGCCCGCAAGTGGAACCTCAATGTGTTCGCAGGTCTCGGCTTCGCTTCTTTCAGCACCGAAGCCCAAAACGTAACCCTGGCCAATGGCTCCACGGGTACTTACGATGACAGCGGATCCGGCGCCTCCTTCGAATTCGGCGCAGGCCTCGCTTACCGCTTCAGCCCGAAATTCAACCTCGGCCTCGAATACACTGTAGCCCAGGTACTCGGCTCTGATGGCGACCTGCTCGACGGCGATCAGAACATCGGCGACGACCGCACCACCTACCGCGACGCTTTCCACTGGCCCCACCTTTCGTTGAACTTCAACATCGGCGGCAAAGACAAAAACGGCAACAAAAAGTCGGAGCCGCTCTACTGGGTTAACCCGCTGGGCCAAACCGCCGACGCTATCGCCGCTCTCGAAGCGCGTCCGGTTTACGACCCGACCGACACCGACGGCGACGGCATCATTGACGCCATTGACGACGAAGACAACAGCCCCGCCGGCGCCCGTGTGGATACCAAAGGCGTAACCCTTGACTCCGACGGCGATAAAGTACCCAACTACAAAGACAAAGAGCCGTACTCCCCTCCGGGCTACACGGTGAACGCTGACGGTGTGGCACAAGTGCCGAAACCGATCACGGAAGCCGATGTTAATCGTATCGTTGACGCGAAAATCGCAGCCATCAAAATTCCGGAGCCGAAGCCGACCGAATGGTTCCTCCCGATGATCAACTTTGGCGACAACCGCTACGATGTTCGTCACAGCGAATACGAAAAACTGTATCAGGTAGCCAACGTGCTGAAAAACAACCCCAGCCTCAAAGTGGTGGCTGTGGGTCACACCGACGCCCGTGGCCCCGAAGGCTACAATGCCGTGTTGTCTTACAACCGCGCCAAAGCAGCCATCGAAACGCTCGTTTCGAACTTCGGTGTTTCGCGCGATCGCCTCATCCTGAACTGGGCCGGTGAAACCACCAACCTCGTTCCGGAAAAAGGCTCGAGCAACATCAACCGCCGCGTGGAATTCCGCGTAGCCAAAGGCGAAACCGAAATGGCTCGCCCGGAAGGTAAAGAAGCCGGCAAAGGCAGCTTCAAAGGCAACAAAGACGCCGGATATTAATTGATATCCCGCTTCTCCATACAGTGGGCAACCTTCTCATGAAGGTTGCCCATTTTGTTTTGCATCCTATGCCAGTTCTCAGCGCCCTGTCATTGCCAACCACCCGTTTCAGGTATCGCCTTTTCAGCGCCGTCCTGCTGATCTTGCTCTCGACGCTGCTGTTTTTCGAACTGAATGCAAAGGAGCAACTGCCTCAAATCGAGACAACTTTTCGGCAGCAATGGGGAAAAGCCAATTTCATCTGGCTGTTGCTTGCGGTGTTGCTGATGCCCTTTAATTGGCTGGCAGAGACGGCAAAATGGAAGCAATTGGTGCAACAATACGAGCCTATGGGATGGTGGAAAGCCCTGCAAGCGGTGTGGATTGGCCTTGCTGTTTCGCTGTTTATGCCCAACCGAACCGGCGAATTTGCCGGACGCATCCTGTTCGTCCGACCTGAAAACCGCAGCCTTGCGACGGTGGCCAATTTTATCGGGAATTTTGCCCAGCTGACGGTAACCGGATGCGCCGGTATCGCAGGGGCCTGGTGGTTGTTTACACGTTGGTGGCATCCGGATTCAGCCGGCATGCCCATTTTATTACTTGCAGCGATTCTTGCCTGTTGCGCCTTGTTATTCCTGTACACCCGTGTGCGACACCTGCCGATTTTACTGGCCAACATTCCGATCCCGCTTATCAAACGTTTTGCAAAAGACCGTTTCCTGTTTGACCCCTATCGCCCGTCCGAATTGTACCGCATTTTGGCCTGGGCAATACTGCGTTACCTTCTTTTTGCTTCGCAATATTTTTTTCTGTTAAATTTTTTTGGCATCAAGCCTGGCATTATGAATGCATTTGCGGGTATTTCTGTGCTTTTTTTGGTTCAAACCGGCGTTCCCCTCCCCCCCCTGGCAGGCCTGCTGGCTCGAGGGAATGTTGCAATATTAATCTGGGGACAAACGGGCGCGCCTGAAGTTTGCAGCCTGGCTGCTACCTTTGCGCTGTGGATAATAAACCTGATTTTACCTGCGTTGGTGGGAACTTTTTCGCTTTTTTTCGTCAACATCGCCAAAACGTAAATGCATGAAAACGACCAGCATTAAAAACGCCACTTTCGGATTAGCCGCACTGTTTATTTTCGGCTTGTTGCAACACACACCTGCACCTGATTCCGATAAACCCCTGCAAACCGTCGCCCCGTCGTCTGCCGCTCCGGATGCCGCTTTTCAACACGGCGAACGACTTACCTATAAAATTTACTACAACCTCAATTTCATCTGGGTACCCGCCGGCGAAGTGACTTTTCAAATCTTCGACGAGGGCAATCAATACCACTACAAAGCAGTGGGTCAGACCTACGACTCCTACGAATGGTTTTTTGTTGCCAAAGATGAATACGATTCCTGGGTAGATAAAACCACCTACCTGCCCAACTATTCCGAACGGAGTGTAAATGAAGGCGATTACCACATATTTGAAAAAATCTCTTTCAACCAGTCAGCCAAGAAGATGACGGTCTGGCGTTCGCCCAAACGCGGCGCTACGGAAGAAAAGACCGAGCACAACGTTCAGGCTGAATGCCATGATGTGCTTTCCAGCCTCTATAACCTGCGAAACTTTGATTTCGCCAGCCAACAACCCGGCTATTCGGCGCCTTTCCGGATTTTTATGGACAAAGAAGAGTACCCCCTCAACATGAAATATCTCGGCAAGGAACCCAACAAAAAAGTCTATAAAATGGGGCGATATAAAACCCTGAAATTCCAGCCACAAGTCATCGCCGGCAACGTATTTAACGAGGACGCCAAAATGACCGTCTGGGTTTCCGACGACGCCAACCGCATTCCCCTGCTTATCGAATCGCCGGTTTCTGTTGGATCGGTAAAAATGGTGATAAAAGAGTACTGGGGACTGAAATACAACTTCGAAGCAAAAGCGAATTAGTTGAAACGGTATTAAACCCTTGTTTGAGGGTTTAATACCGTTTCAAACTGATTAACACCCTTCCTCCCCGATCCTCCTGCTGAACAAAATATGCGTTTTTTCTTTGAATATACCCTGTTTAGCATAGGCGCTTACCACTTCACGGTAGCGCGCCTTGCCGGTCTGGTGCTGGTATGGTTGTTGGCGACTTTGTTGTTGCGTACCATCCGTCGAGTGATTCGCAAGGGAGGAGGCAGGTTGATTGAGTTGCCCGACAAGGGCCGTCAAATGTCGCTTTATCTCATTGCCCGGTATTTTGTCTGGACGCTGGCGGCGGCGGCCATGTTGGAGGTGGTTGGTTTCCAGGTATCGGTCATTCTGGCCGGGTCGGCGGCGCTGC
>JANRLZ010000360.1:0-19463 GCA_033762055.1 Saprospiraceae bacterium | reverse complement strand
CGATGTTGCCGCCGTTGGAGGCCGTCCAGGCGTAGGTAATATTGGCGCCCTGCGTCGAGCCTGTTCCGTTGAGTTGGATCTGGCTGGTATTGCAATTGAGGTTGCCCGGCGTTACGGCAGATGCGATGGGCGGTACGGTGTTGGCCACGACGGCTGCTACTGCGCTGGAAGTACAACCGTTGAGTGTGTCGGTTACGACCAGCTGATAGGCGCCGGCATCCGACACTGTCGGGTTTTGTAATTCGGATACGAAGCCGTTGGGGCCGGTCCAGTCAAATACAGCATTGGTATCGGGCGTAGCGCCCTGAATGGTCACACTGTTGATGACACAGGTCAGCGCGCCGCCCGTTGCCGAAGCGCCCGGAGCGTTGGTATTGGAAATAACTAGGGCTGTCGCCGTGCTGGTGCAGGTGGTGATGCTGTCGGTAACGACGACATTGTAGGCGCCCGAAACATCTACGGTCGGGCTTTGCAAACTGGAGGAATAGTTGTTGGGACCGGTCCAGGAAAAGGTTGGGCTGACGGCGTTGGTGGTGGTGGTGAGGGTGACGGAGGAAGCGATGCAATTGATGCTTCCGCCGGCAGTTTGAATAAGCGGAGCCGGCGTGCCGGTCACAATGGTGGCGGCGGTTTGGGTGCAGCCGCTGGTGGTATTGGTTACTTTCAGGGTATAATCGCCCACACCGTTCACCACCGGGTTCAGGGTGGTTTCTCCCGACACGATATTGCCGCCGTTGGAGGCCGTCCAGAGATAAGTGAAGTTGGGCCCCGTCGAGCCGCTGCCCTGCAGGGTGGCTTGAGGCACGGTGCAGGAGATATGTTGCGACGGGCCGGCATCGGCAGCAGGCGGATTGAGGTCGGCCACGACGGCTTCGTTGTCGTACGATGCGCAAGTTGTTTCGATGTTCAGCACCTGAATGGTGTAGGAGCCGCCGGCGTTGATGGTAGGCGTGGTAGTGGTGCCGCCGCTTACAATATTTCCGCCATTGGAAACAAACCACTGGTATTCAAATTCCGGTCCGGAGCTTGATCCGGTGGCATTGAGTTGCAAGGTAGGCTGATTGCAGTTCAGAACAGGCGCTGCCGCAATCGTGGCCGTGGGATACACGGCGGTGGCCATTACCACGGTTGTTGTAACGATGCAGTCGCCATCATCGGTGACGCTCACGACGTGCGAACCGGGCGCCAGGTTGTAGGCGGTTTGGCCGGTTTGGCCGTTGGCCCATTTGTAGACATAATCACCGTCCCAGCCGCCTTCCGCCTGAACGGTGGCGGAGCCAAGGATGCCGTTGCAACCTACCGGTGTGGTTTCGGTAATGGTAAGGGTCAGCTCGGAGGGCGGGCCTTCCACTTCGATGGGATCCGACACGCCTTCTGTTCCAAACTGCCCATAAACGGTGACGGTATAGGTGCCTGCCGGAATATTGTTCAAGTCCTGGGTGGTGGCGCCGTTGCTCCACGAATAGGTATAGGGTGGCACCCCGCCATCGGGGGTGATGTTGATGGCGCCGGTACTGCTGTCGTAACATTTTACATTGCGCGTAGTGGCAAGGGCAATGGTCAGGGGGGGCGGCGCGCAACGTTGTTCGCGGGCATTCCACAAGCCGGCCGCGGGCAACTGGCCGACTTCGTACACCAGCGAGTCGCCCGGGCAAATCATAAATATCGTCGGGTAATAACTGATTTGATAGGCGCTGGCAATAGAGGGGCCTTCCAAATGAATAATCGGGTATTCGGTGCCTGCTACCCAGTTGCCCTGGGTGCCGCCTACACAACCGGTGGGGCCATGGAGGCAGGCTTCGTTGGTACTGGCATCCCCTTCAATCATAAAGACATAGGCTTCGTTGGTGCCGCCCGGCCCGTGCTCTTCCCAGATGGTTTCGAGTGCGCCGGAGTTGTGGTAGTTCCAGCAGGGGCCGCACCAGGTGGCGGATATATCCAGGTAAACGGTATATCCCTGATCGAGTAGCGTGTAAAGATTGTAGGGGTTGTCATCCAGGTCGGTTGCGTCAAAATCGGGCGCCAGGCTTCCGTCAGGAATCTGGGCGTACGCAACATTCCAACCCGTCATGGCAAGCATGAAGAGTAAAAGTAACTTTTTCATAAGCAGCTAGGAAAAGTGGTGGTGAAATCAAAGGCGAAAAGTACAAATCCTTTGCATGATGCAAAATTTGTGCGCAATCATTTTGCCTAATTGGAATACAGGCGACACATCTTCGCGGCTTCAATCTGTATTTTGCCGGTATTCCAGCATTTCATCCTCACTTAGCGGCGGCGCAATTTCATATTCACGGCGCCAGTCGCGCACCGGCAGGCGATCCAGCGGATACCAGTTGCCCCACCAGTCGAAATATTCAAGGTGCTGAAAATTCAGTTTGTAGTCGAATTCGCTGGGTACATCGTACACAAACCCGGGATAGTAGTACCGTCGGTTGTGTTCGAGGGCGAATTCAATTTCTTTCAGGGTGGTAAAGGTGCCCAGTCCGCGCCGCCATTCATCCGGTTCGTGGATACAGTAGTTGGCCGCCACACTTTTTCGTCCGACATGAAAAAAACTGGTGGCCACTAACTGCATCCCGCTGAAAACATCAAATTGTATCCCGTAACACGGCATCAAACTGCTGAATGCGCTGAAAAAGCCGTAAATACTCTCCGGACGATGCTGCCGGAAACGCCGGGAATGCCGCTCGAACAACACCTCATGCATCGGTTCAATCCTTATCGGCCGCCGCAATATGGTCAGATCACGATTGCGATACAGGTTTTTTCGCTGTCGTTTGGTAAACGTAAATCCCCTCAAATCAATACGCAACAACACGACCCGGCAAGCCATTCCCCGCCATTCCCAATAATTGCGGCGAAATATCTGATCCGACCAGTACGTCCAGCCATCCTCACAAAACCGGTCAAATACCATCGTATGCAAGGGCTGCATAGGCAGGTATTCTTCAATCTGATTCGGATTGAAGGAAATATCTTTAAAAACCGGTAATGTCGGACGATTCATATCAAGTGTATCCGGAAAATCAAGACCTGCCAAGAAACGATTATTCTTCTATTCTTTCCTGCAAACGCAGTTCAGGCCAGGGTGCTCCGGCATTTTTCAAGTCGCGAAAATCCTTTTCCAATATATCCAGGTTGTCATAGCCTTCCGGACTGTTATACGATGATAAAAACGTTTTGTACAGTTCGATGGCGCGGTCGCGGTCGCCGGGTTTGTTGCGCAGCACCAGGGCATGAGCCAGGTTGGTTTTTATCAACCCTTTATACTGATAACTGTCTTCCTTGTCCTTCAGATACGTTTCTGCCGCTTCAGCAATGCGCATACATTCTTCCAGTGCTTCAGGTTTGTTCCAGCCGCTGAGCAACAGGTAATAGGGCAGGTTGATGTGCTCCCCGATCCAGTTGTTCTGCCAGGTCGGATCCGCGTTGGTTTGTTTGGCGTAATATTCGGCTTGCTGCATGGCAACCCTCGTCCACCACACCGCCGAATCCCAGCGGGCCTGCAGGGCAAACCGGGTCGTTTTTAATTGTGCCAGCCAGAACGTGGTTTCGTTGTTTACCAGGGCCCGGTTCCGACTGCGCAGGCCGCCGTAAAGGGTTGGAATGTAATTCTGCAGCGCGGCTTTTTTTTCCGGAAAACGTTCAGACAAACAGTCAATCATATACACCGCTTCTGCTGTTTGTGAAGCATGGTAGATGCCGCCGTAATCAAGGGAAGCCTGGGTCTGGTCGCCCTCAAACAGCGCAACCCCCGCCGTGTACAACGAATTGAGGCCGGTAGAATAAAAATAGGCATTGGCCAGTTCGTAGGCCTGTCGGGCTTCCGTCGGCCGGCCGCTCAGTAAATACGCCGTTCCCATGTCGCGATAAACAGGGCCAACCAAATTGTCGTAATAACCCACCAGCAAATTGGTATCGGCCTGCGCGACCGCCACACTCAAGGCGCGGGCGGTGTTCAGCGCTGTTTCGAGTTTGGGCAACGCCTCGGCAGCATTTCCTCCTTTGAGTAATTGCGCGCCCCATTTCCAGTAGGCCGTGGTAAGCAGGGAAAGGCGGGAGGTATCCGCCAGTTTTTTCAGCGGGCCATGTTCGGCGAGCAGGTGCGCGGTCTGTTCATATTGCTGCAAGGCCGCTGCACTGTTGCCTTCAAATTTGGCCCAGGCATAATGGATGGCAGCCAGCGATAAAAGGGTGTTTTCCTGCCAGGTTTGATCTGCCGCCGGATTTTGACGCGCCAGTTCTTTGGCTTGTTGATAGGCCTTTGTCAGCAAACGACTGCGAGCGGCAAAGTGATGGAGTTCATCGGCTGCGCGGTGCATTTCAAAAATTTCCCAGCGCGTCCTGTCGGTAGCCGATAAGATGTTGTCGGGGTAGCCGGCGCCATTCGGACAAACATTGGCGAAACTGCCGGAGTAACGTACGGTGCTGCAGAAACAATTGATTTGCGTGGAATCCAGCAATTCATAACTGATCATCTGCAACATATCTTTCTCCACCTGTTCAAAACTCCAGCGCACCAGAAAGTCGAGTGACAGGCTGCCTTCGTCTTTCAACAAATACCGGGTGTACAATTGGGAAGCCTTGCTGTAATCTTTCTTCAACAAGGCCATGTGGGCATCCATCAACGTCGGTCGGTTGCCGAATTGTTTTTCCAAAAAATCGAGCACCTTCGCCGCTTCGGAAAGCGAACTGCGCATCATGAGTTTTTGCGCGTAATCCTGGTACATCAACTGTACATCGTTTCGCCAGGTTTCCTGGGTGTTGGCGTCCAAACGTTCAAAGAGAAAATAACTGCGTTCGCAATACAGTTTAACCCGCTCAATGTTGTTGCTCTCCAGGGCCTGCCATTGAAAATAACGGAAAAAAGAACTGAGCAGAGGGCCATCGCCCGATTCAGCCAGTCGTTCGAAATTGCCGGGATAATTCAGCGCAACTTCCAGGTTGTAACGCTGAATCTGCTCTATATCGAAGGACTGCAAATGCCGGTGTTCATCCTGTGCGGCATTCCGGATATCCGTCGGGTCTATGGCATAGCTGTACATCCGTCCGTCGGTCGTGATAATATGCAGGATGGCGCCGTCGGCGGAAACGGCGATGTCGCGAATTTCAACGATAAATTCGATCAACCCATCTTGCGGAACTGCCTGCCATTGCAATTTCAATTCGCCCGTAACGGCATCCCAAAAGATGATTTTGCCTCCGGTGTATGCCGCCGCTATCAGTGAACTTCCCGGAATAAATGCGATGGCATTGACTAATTTATCTTTGATGGGGCGAATTTTGAGCATCTCGTTTTCCGGGCTCACAAATTCATACAGCCGGATATCATTGCCATTGGAAAAGGCAACGCGTTGGCCATTGCGATCGAGCGACATTTCCCGCACCAGATAGTCGTGCATTCGTAGCGCATGCGGTTTAAGCCCGGCGCGCAAAGGCGACCAGATTTTTACACTCGAACGCTCTGCATCCACCCTGCTGTTGCTGTTGTGCTGCACCACCAGCAAATCCTGGGAGCCGGGGATAAAATGAAGTTCGGCAATCGGGCCGCCTTCAAAAACCCGGTGAGTGATGAGTGCACCGTTTTCCAGCGAGCGCAACTCTACCTTGTTTTTGTCGGTCAGATAGGCGATCAGTTTTTCAGACGGCTCATCCACCGCAAAAAGTCCGTAGGGAGGGTCGAGGCAGGGGATAGACACACTTTTGCCGTCTTCCAGGCGGAGCGCCACACAGGAGGTGGCAGCCGTATGAACCAATACCCAGTCGTCGGAACTGCCGCGTATGACTTGTTGGAAGTTTTTGAAAAAACGGGGCGGACTGTCCGGTTCGTCCGTCTGATACACCGCCAGGGTATCCCTGAAATAGTTAATCAACAAGGCGCCGTCCGAATTAAAATGGCAGTCCGGATTTTCCAGCAAATTAATCGGGAAACTTGCGGTGCGTACCGTGGGCTCATCTTTTAACGCCCAAACGCAAATGTTCCCCATGTAGGAAGTTGCAGCTGCCCAACGGGAATCCGGCGAGAAGGCGCCTTTCATTAAATCAAAATTGGTAAAGCCGGGAATGCGTTGCCGGATCAATGTATCACCCGTGAATGCATCGAACAGCCAGAAAGCGTTGTGTTGATAATTGCCGACATGCTGAACGGCCAATTGGTGCAAAGTTGGCGAAATTGCCAACGGGAAGCATTCATTCATCTGTCGAAATGCCGGTTTCCCTGCAGCGTCATCCAATGAAACAATGGTGGCGCCGCCAAAATAACCCAGCACGGCAAAACCTTCTTTCGGGTAGATCTCCAGTCGTAAATCGCGAAATTCGTGGATTTGGGTTGATTCGTTTTGTTCGAACCGAATCACTTTCTCTTTCTTCCAGCTTTGGCCGGGCGCCGGTTTCGACAACACTTCGATCCGGTCGCGATACCCCAGCCAGAATTTCCCCTTGAAATACTGTATTGCCAGCAGTTGCTCGGTCACACCGGTTACGATCTCGCGTTCCACGACCGGTATTTGAAAGGTGTTGGCGTTTTTATTCCCTTTGCTGCGCGACTGCTGTGCAAGGGCCTCTCTTACATTCAGGATATAAATGCTTTGTCGCCCCACATTTTGAAAGAAGAATTCGTCGCCGCGTTCGCTGAAGCACCAGGCGCCTGGCGTAGCGACATCCACCCGGTGTACCCGGGCGTTGCGCCGCAATTCAAAAAAGTTATTTCCTAAAAACAACAGATCGCCGGCAGGCGAAAAATCAAACCCTGTATAACTATTGGCCTCACCGGTTCCAAACGACTGTACGATTTTCATCGAAGGCATTTCCCAGGCAAACATATCGCCTGTTTTGGGTACAAATGCCCAAAGCCATTGTTGTCCGTCGCGTTGCTGCTGGTACCTTATTTGTGTGTTTTCTCCCAGGTTGTCGGCCAGTTCGTAGCACAAAGCCGGGCGATACAATTCATCCAGCTGGTGTTTAATATCGTCGGCAGGTTGGTAGTACCAGGCGTCGAACATGGCCTGCACGCACTCCGGGTTGTCGTCGGGCGCTACGTATTGATTGGCAAAATCGGCGAGGCGGAAGGCGATGGATCGGTCGGTGGTTTGCAGCAGTTCTAGCGCGTCGTCGGCCATGTTGGAGGCAATGGCATGCCGGGCCCGGCGTTCGGCTTCCTGTTGTTTGGCAAACAGTTCGTTTTCGGCGGCATCGCGGCAGGCGGTGATGCGCTCCGACATGCGTTGGCGGTCGTTTTGATCGGCGTCGGCGCAGTTTTTGGCGGCGCGGTACAAAGCGGCGGCATCTTCCCAGAATCGCAGGCGAAAAGCGCGATCGGCCTCCTCACTCATCCGTTCGAAACAATGCTCGATGGTATCTTTCAAAAAGTCGCGATTGGCGGCATAGTGGCGGCGGGCATTTGAGGTTTCCGAAGTGAAGCTGCGTTTGCGCGATGCCGGCGTTGCGTTGTTTTTTTTAGGGCCGGATGCGGTATTTACGATCCCCAACTCATTGTTGCAACGGGTGATCCGGGCGTCGAGTTCGCTTTGTCGCCGACTGTTTCCCTGGGCATCGGGACAGTTTTTGGCGTCGTTGAAATAACGCAGGGCGACCCGTGGTTCGCCCCGGCGCAGGGCGGCATTGCCGTTGTCGAGCAGCCGGGTATAACAATCTTCCGGCGCCTTGGTCTGCTGGGCAGGCGGGGCATTCTGGAGATAATTTTGGGCCGGGAGTATTTCGGCGATTGCAAGGAGGAGGAAAATCAGGAAGTTGCGCATAAGAAAATCACCCTGGGCGATATGGCAAAGTTAGGGTAAAACTGCTGCCTACAAAAAATCCACATCCACCGCGTACGGATAAGACATGAGGTACTCCAGTGCTTTTTCAATCGGATAATGTTCAAACACCACGGCATGCAACATGGTGGTGATGGGCACGTGAAGTTTGTAGTTGCGCGCCAGTTGGTGGGCAATGCGCAGGGTGCGTACCCCTTCGGCGAGTTCGGGCATGGTTTCACGGATTTGTGCGGTGGTTTCGCCTTTGGCCAGTCGGGTGCCGAAAGTGAAGTTGCGACTGTTGGTACTTGTTGCCGTAGCCACCAGGTCGCCGATGCCTGCCACGCCGATAAATGCCTGGCTGCTTGCACCTAACGCCTTGCCAAAATAGACCATTTCTGCCAGTCCGCGCGCAATCAACAAGCCCTGGATATTGCGCCCCAGTCCGAGTCCGCCGATGATCCCCGATCCCAGCGCCACGATGTTTTTCAAGGCGCCCGCCAGTTCGGCGCCGAGGATGTCGTAGGAACCGTAAACATGAAATTTCGAACTGTTGAGGGCCATTTGTCCCGCCTGGATCACCTCCCGGAACCGGCTGCCGACCAGGGTAGCGGCTGGCTGCCCGGCCATGATTTCTGCGGCGAGATTGGGACCGCTGAGGCATCCGACCCGTACCACGCTGCTTTCTTCCAGCACCACTTCGCTCATGGTTCGTACGTTGTTGCGCGTCACGGTTATGCCGCTTTTATCCAGGTCTTCTTCTTCCAAACCATTGAGGTCGAATCCTTTGGTGCCGTGTATAATGATGTGATGGGGCCGCAGATAAGGCGCCAGGGCGCGGATCATGGGGCGAAAACTGTTGCTCGGCACCACCGGTAAAATCAGGGTGCAGCGTTTGGCGAGTTCTTCCAGGTCGTTGGTGGCTGTTACCCGCGGCGATATTTTCATCCCGAGGTGCTCGTGCTGCGCATTGATGGCAGCCACGGTTTCGGCTTTCCGGCTGAAAAGCAGTACATCAGAATTATAAGCCAGCAAATTTGCGATGGCGGTACCAAAACTGCCCGCACCAAGTACCCCTACGGGATTAAAAGGAGATGTCATGAACTGATGATTTGGTTAGGTTGTGCGACGCAAAACTATTTTTTCTATCCGAGGGCGCCAATTCCTTTTCAAAAAGGATATTTAACGTCGGTTAAAAACAGCCCGTGAGGCGGCACGCTCAGGCTTTTGCGCAGCGGCTGCTGGGTCTCGAGCGCCTGTCGTATTTCTTCTATGCTCAATTGCCCTTTCCCGGCCGAGATACACGCGCCGACAATCAACCGCACCATGCCGCGTAAAAAACGATTGGCGCTAATATGAAATACCCAGCGATGCGCTTCGGCTTGAAAGGCCCAACCGGCGGCTTTTACCTCACATTGATAGTGCTCCACCCCGCTGTTGGACTTGCAAAATGGCGCAAATGCCGGATAATGGGGCAATAGCGCGGCTACATCCTGCATTTTTTCAACATCAAGCAAATGATATTGCGGGTAATACCAGGCAGTTTCAACGGCAAAGGGATCCTTGCGCAAAGCGATGTGGTATTCGTAACTCCGCTCGTATGCATCGTACCGCGCATGGGCTTCGGCAGGCGCCAAGCGGCAATCGTATACCGCAATATCATCGGGCAACAAACTGTTCAACGCCTGTAAAAACCGGGCCGGCGGGGCTTTTTCAACCTCAAAATGCGCCACATAAAACCGGGCATGCACTCCGGCATCGGTGCGCCCGCAGCCCGTCAGTTCCATAGACTGCCGCAATACCGTGGAAAGCGCAGCCTCCAGCGTAGCCTGTACCGATGGTGCATTGGGCTGCACCTGCCAACCTGCATAACGGGCGCCTCGATAGGCAAGCGTGAGAAAGTATCGCATTGGACGGCGGACGGTTTACGGGGGACGGCGGACGGTTTACGGCGGACGGTTTACGGGGGACGGTGGACGGTTTACGGCGGACGGTTTACGGCGGATGGCGGACGGTTTACGGTTTACGGCGGACGGTTTACGGCGGACGGCCTACTTTCCGCCGTCATCGGTCCATCGTTTCTTGTCAGCATAAACGCCCAATTGTTCCCAGCTGAGCAGCACATCGGCCGGGCCAACGGCGTAGGGAGCAATTTCGTAGGCGTTGTAGAAAAAATGGATGCCTTCGGCGCTTACGCCGGCGCTGCCGGGCATGGGCATTTGTTTTATTTCCGGATAGGTCAGGTCGCTCAACGGATCGGTTTCTTTCAAACCTTTCGACAACTTGTAAGCCTTTTCCAAAATTGGCTTTATCGCATTGGTATCGGAGACAAGGTCGGTAATTTCCAGCGGCTTGCCGCCCTTTTTAAGGTCATAACTCACCATCATCCCAAATGGATTGGGGTGCGCGCCGCCGGTAAACGAATAGCCGTCCATTTGAATAGTCGCCACCGCTGCATTGATAAAAGATATGCTGTCGTGAATTTCCATCGTGTAACTCAAGGGCATATCTGGAATATTGATCACATCTTCTTCAAACATGCCGACAAATTGCACGTAGGCCGAATCCAAAGCGGTAATGAAGGGCAGTTCGGCGTTGCCGCCCACCGCACTCAGCACATATTCCTGCACAGAGCGGTTCAAAGCAGTTGTCAGCACCGAGTCGCCGCCGGCGAAAACGGGGTAGGAAATGTCGTACACCGCGCAACGTTCGGCGTCTTTTGCCGCACAATGGCGTTTGGAATAATGTCCGCTCGAAGTGCCGAGCGCAGTCGTTTTAGTCGCCTGGTTGTGTTCTTTGGAGCGACAAAACAGGAATGCCATTGCACAAACCGTTGCAACGGCGGGAAAGAGAAATTTTCGCATAGAAGTTTGATTGGTAGGGAACAATCTTATTTTTTGATCATTCCTGAAATTTGCGGCGCAAAAATAGCACGACGCCCTTTTCCTGGTGCATCCGTTGAAAAATCAGAACCACACTACCAGACACTTTTTTCACCGCAGAGGCGCGGAGGCGCAGAGCGTTTTTAAATGATTGATTTTCAAGAAGGTAAAAACTCTGCACCTCTGCGGTGAATTATACAATGTTCAGTAGTATGAATCAGAACAAATACACCGTCTGGAACGTGAGGCTGTGCATATTCCAGCTTTGGGCCGCAGGGGCGGGGTCGTGTTTGCGCGCATCGTACATGAGCAGCAGGGAGCGCTGCCAGCGAACGGTAAAACCCAGATGGCGGGTGGCAAAAAAATTGGCGCCCAGCGTAAAACTGACGTCGTTCTTTTTCAGGTAATCAGGCGCTACGCCGACGAGCCAGTTGAATTCATCGTCGGTTTTGCTGCCGATCAACCGGCCATACACCAACCCGACATTGAACGCCACCTTATAATAATTGTACGATTCATCGTCGTATTCGATCAGCCAGTCTTTGAAATGCCATTGAATCGGCACTTCCACATAATTCAGCGTCAGCGAAAAAGGATTGGGGTCAAAATCGTTGGGAATCAGTTCGTTCTGGCATCCGCGCTGCGAAAAAAGAAATTCCATGCTGGCTTCGGTGCGTTCCTTGAGGCGGGCCGTTACGCGCAAACCGCCCTGAAAACCGAGCTTGTTGTAGCCCGCCGACAAATCACCGTCAATCTGCGAGGCGGTCAGTCCCACCACGGCGCCGGCTGAAAATCGTTGTTGTGCGTTCAGCAACAAGGGCAGGCTGAAAATAACGAGGAGTGAAAGTAATTTTTGCATAATAAAAAGGAGTAGTTTAGACACCAGGCGCGGCGTTTGCGATTTTTTATCCACAGCGAAACGCCCTTTGGTGTCGGGCTGTTCTATTTTTGCGAGCAAATTTGCAACATTAACTGCAAATCCCCTCACCGCCCTACAAATATCCGCCGCAATGCGCTACACCCAAACCACCCTGAAAAAAATCGAAGACGTGTTCGACGAGCTGGACTACACCATCCGGTACGAAAAGGGCAGCTTTCAAAGCGGCTACTGTCTTGTTGAAAACCGGCGCATCGCAGTGGTCAATAAATTTTTTGATACCGAAGCCCGGATCAATACCTTGCTTGATATCCTCTCCCGACTCGACTACGACCCGGCCCTGCTTTCCGACGCCGCCCGCGAACAAATCGAAAAGTGGCGCGAACGCTAAACAACTTCTTAGACTGAACACCTCAGACGGGGTTATAAAAAGTTTCCAACATCCATGCGCATGCACCCCGTACTTCCGGCCCTTTGCGACACCTTTTTTCCCGCTATCCAAAAGGAAGACGACCCCGACGGCTACTGGGCCCGCTCGGCCGGCGCGTCCGGCGTTCCTGAAAAAATAGCCGAACTGATCGCACAACTCAAAGCCGAAGACCGCATCCAGTTCGAACAACTCCTGCAATTGCTGGCCAGTCCCCTGCTCGGCCTGAGCTGGCTCGGGCCGCTGAAACCCTTCCATCGGCTCCGGCCCGAACAACGCGCCGCACTCCTGCATCGCTGGGCCAACTCGCCGCTTTCTCCCCTGCGCAACGCCTATAATTCGCTGCGCAAATTGTGCGCATTGCTCTATTTCGGACTGCCCGACAACCCCAATTACAAGAGCATCGGTTATCAGTCGCTTACCGATTATGTGCAGCCCGATCCGGCGCCCCTGCCCGTAATCGAAATAAAACAGGACAGCACCCTCGATTGCGAGGTATTGGTTGTCGGCAGCGGCGCCGGCGGCAGTATCGTTGCGGCCATGCTCGCCGCCGCCGGGCGCGATGTGCTGATCGTTGACAAAGGGGTTTACAGTCCCATTCATGCGTTCAACCAGCAGGAGTTTCCGATGATCAACCGCCATTTTGAGGCCGGCGGATTGTTGACTTCAAAAGACGGCTCCATCACCGTTCTGGCCGGGAGCACCGTCGGAGGCGGCACGACGATCAACTGGGCCGGGGCACTGCGCACCCCCGGCGAGGTGCTGGAAGAATGGGGCGTGCAGCACGCCAATCCGCATTTTTTGGAAAATTCCTATCACACCGGTTTTGACTGGGTGGAAAAACGATGTTCGGTAAATACCCGACTGGAACACAATCCGCAAAATAAAGCGCTGTACGATGCGGCCCAACGCTTGAACTGGAAAGTGGGCCCCATCCCGATGAACCTCCGATTGCCGGCGCCGCTCCCCCCGGAAGTTGCCTGGAAAGCCGCCGGCTATTCCTGTTACGGCGATGCTTACGGCATCAAACAGGGCGCTGCGCAAACCTTCCTGCATGATGCCGTCCGCCACGGCGCACGCCTCTTGCCCGGGGTTGATATTCAGCGCATTACCCAACAAAACGGCGCAGCAAACGGCGCCGAAGGATGGGTGCGCAATGGGCAGCCCTTCCGAATAACGATTCGCGCCCGGCAGGTGGTTGTGGCCTGCGGCGCCTTGCACACCCCGGTGTTGTTGCAAAAAAGCGGACTCCGGCATCCGCAAATCGGCCGTAACCTGTGGCTGCACCCGGTGGCGCCCATTGCCGCCCTGCACGAACGGGACATTCTTCCCTGGCAAGGCCCAATGATGTCGGTCGTGGTACAGGAATTTGCGCACAGCGACGGCAACTGGGGCGCCCGGCTGGAATGTCCGCCCGTGCATCCCGGACTGGCGGCCTTTGCCCTGCCCTGGCACGACGGCGAGACCATCAAACAGGACATGCTTGCGGCGCGGCGGCTCGCCGTCAATTTTGCGCTCGTGCGCGACCGCGAAGGCGGCCGGGTCAGCATCGGCAAAAAGTCGGGACAACCCCTTATACACTACCGGTTGAGCGATTACGATCGCCGCCATTTGTTGCAGGGTATCGAGGGGTGTATTCGGTTGCACGCCGCAGCCGGCGCCTCCCGGATCATCGTACCGCATAACCGGCCGCTGCGCTTTGATCCGGAAAAAGAAAGCCTGGATGTCTTTTTGGAACGCATGCGACACGCCCCCTGGGGGCCCAACTGGTTTGGCCTGTTTTCTGCACACCAGATGGGCACCTGCCGCATGGGTGGCCGACCGGATTATCCCGTCCAGCCCAATGGCGAAACCCGCGAAGTCCGCCAACTCTTTGTCGCCGACGGCAGTTTGTTCCCTTCTGCCAGCGGCGCCAATCCCATGTTGAGCATCCAGGCTTTGGCCGTCCACGTCGGCCAGGAGATGGGTGGCGTTATGGAAGCGCATCCTGTGACGGCCTGACTTTACATTCTAGTGCCGCATCCGGCGAATGACAAAGCAATGCCTATGTCTCTTTTTCCGCTTCCTGTCGTTGCTCGGCGGTTAAAATATCCCGTATTTCGCCCTTCTCGCGCCTAAGGAGCCGAAAAAATAACCGATTTCATTGCTTTGTTATTCGCCGGATACGGCACTAGTCTTCTGAAATTTCTCCGATTTTTACTTTTTGCGCCTGGGCGTCGTACCAGGTGGCGTAATCCCGGCGGATGGTGTCGCGATAAGCCTCGCCACTTTCCCAGGCTACGGCGAAATAATCGCGGATCAGGGCTTTTTGCGCTTCTATTTCCCGGGCATTCAACTGCGGCAATTCAGCAAACTTCTTTTTTAGTCGTAACAATGCCAGCCGGGTGATGGCGAGGTTGAGTTCGTAAACACCGTACCCCTTGCTGCGCCAGTCGCCCCGAATCAGGATGGCGAGTTCGAACATTTCGGCGGCTTTTTCAAAATCGGGCGCCATCGCCTTTTCCGTTGCCTCGTCCCAGGGACGTTTTTTGTCAAAATGCTGGTCTTTGTAGGCATAGCCCAACTGGCCGCGATACTGGTGGTTCAAGCCTTCGTAATCGGCGTCAACCAGGGCGGTAAATATGGGAATGGTGTTGCCGATGTTCTGGGTTTGTTTGCGGCGGTGAAAAATTTTCCGGCAGTTTTTGGTGTAAGCGAAAATGCTGTTTTGGGTCAGCAGCGAGGCTTTGGCGATTTTTACCTGCAATTCCTTGATTTCCTCTTCCGTCATCGCTTTGCCGGCTTCAAAGATTTCGGCGACGTTGCGCAAAACGTCGGTGTCGCGGCTGTTAAACAACAAATTGGCGTCGGCGCGACTAAACAACGAAGATATCTGCGTGCGGGTGATGATGTAACCGCCCAAAAAACCGAGTATCAGAAAATAGACGATAATGCCGCCGGCAAACACCGTATCCTCCGCCTGACCGCCCATGCCCGGCGTGATGTCTACAGCCAATTGAGTAAAAAACGGGGGAATGTTTTGCAGGTTTACCAGCGTCAGGCCCACAATAATTTTGGTGAGCCAGTCGGAAATTTGCTCCAGATTGGTATTGATGCGGTAGTCAACTTCTTCGCGCATCTGATCGCCCTGCACGGTGCGCGGAATGCCGAAAAGAAACCCGCATAATCCGCCGGCAAAAAAACACGCGCCGGCCAGCATCAGTCCATTGCCCAGTATTTCCCAGCTAAACGGCGTGGGATGCCCGGCCATGTTGTGAAAAAAAACACCGGCGATGCCCAGTGCAATGCACAGGAACAACATAGCCGACCAAAGTTGTTTTTTGAGGTAATTGGCAAGGAAATTCATGATTTTTCGATTGATTCGATTTTGAAGCTCACAAATGTAGTAACAGGAAAAAAAAGGATTCTCATTAAACCCTCCTAAATCCCATCCACCTCTATCGCCATTCTGGCCTGCCACTTGTTATCGGGGGCGAGGCGGACCAGTCCTTGCAGGTTGTTGAATGCATCCACATTGCAGCTCATGGGTTCAAGCGCGACGCTTTCGCGGTGGGGCGGGGTGAACACCTGAAAAAAGGGAAACTGGCTTGCCGGCGATTTTATGCGCAACTGTTGCTGTCCGGCGCTCAATTTTAACTGGTACATGCCTTTCGACCGGGTGGCCTGAAAACAGGTATCTAATTGTGTGTCGCCCAAAGCGGTCATTTTTTCAAATGCGCTGTACGGACTGCGTTCGCCGTTGGGAATCATGCGTTCGTTGATGTGCACTTTTTCACAATCGGGCAGCTGGAGGGCATGCCGGTCGGCTCGTTCGGTGAGGCGGAAATACGGGTGCCAGCCAAAACCAACCGGAATGGGCGTATGGTGCAGGTTGTGCACTTCCACCAGCAATTCAAATTTACCCGAATCGTGCAAGGTAAATTCGACTTCCATCGAAAAGGGAAAGGGGTAACTGTCGCGATCACCCGGATAATCAAAGAAACAACGGATACTGGCGCAATCGCGGGCCAGAAAAACGTATTCCACTTCGAATGACTCCTCGCGCACAAAACCGTGGATGGCATTGCCTGTTGCGGCATTGTTGATCGGAAACTGGTAGGATTTTCCCTCCCAATGATACTTCCCGTCGTTGAGGCGATTGGGAAACGGGAAAAGCAGGGTGCTTTTGCCCCATTTTCCTTCTTCTAATTCCTGCGGGGTCGCGTAACCGTCGAGGACGCTTTTGCCCGCAAATTGAAGATCAATGACATTGGCGCCCGCCGCAGGCACTATGCTGAACCGATGCCCCGAAACGGGACTGTATAAATCGTATCTGGTGTGTTTGCCGAAGGGAGATTTGACGAGTTCGTACATATTATGGTAAGAAATGCGATTTTTGAACTGGAAAAATACGATCCTTGCTGCATTCGGCCATGAATTATTTATCGAAGGATACCGGCGCCCGGACGATTTGCAGGCAACCTTCCGGCCTGATACGTGTTCTATGCGCGTTTTCAACCGCCCCTCATTTTCCGGAAATTCCGAACAAAAAGAATATGAAATTTCAAACGCTTTTTACCCTCCTGCTGCTTTCAACGGCATTTTTTGCCTGTAAAAACGAACCCGCCAAAAACACCGCGCAGGTCGCCGAAAACACACCGGCCGACACCCCCGCCCCTGCACGAAAAAACATCGTCTTTTTCGGTAACAGCCTGACGGCCGCCTACCAACTTTCGCCCGAACAGGGTTTCGTGGCGCTGATCCAGGAAAAAATTGACTCGCTCGGACTGCCCTATACCTGCGTCAATGCCGGCCTGAGCGGCGAAACCACCGCCGACGGCGTCAACCGCCTCGAATGGGTACTGCAACAACCGGTTGATATTTTTGTGCTGGAACTGGGCGGTAACGATGCCCTGCGCGGATTGCCCGTCGCCGAATCCAGAAAAAACCTCCAGTCCATGCTCAGTCAGGTGAAAGCCAAATACCCCGGTTGTAAACTCGTCGTTGCCGGCATGCTCGCGCCGCCCAACCTGGGCGCGGCCTATACCGACGCATTTCGCGACATGTATCCCGCGCTGGCCAAATCCAACGGCGCTACCCTGATTCCTTTCCTGCTCGAAGGCGTAGGCGGCATGCCCGAACTCAACCTGCCCGACGGAATCCACCCCAATGTGGCTGGACAAAAAATAGTGGCCGAAACGGTTTGGAAAGTAATCAGGCCGATCCTGGAGGGCAAGTAAGCGCGTATTTTTTTACCATTTTTCAAGGCGAATTGCCGGGATGGCGGTTGCCGCTCCGCTCCATTCAAACACACTTTCCGACCAGCGCGGCGCCCGGAATTTGGGTCGGGCGTTGTTGGAAAAACCGTAAGGCTCGGTCGGTATCCCCACCCAGTCGGTGTCCAGTTTGCCGTTGCCGTTTACATCGTGAAAACAACTCAGGGCATAACGACCGGCCGGCAAAACGCCCAATGAAAGATCAAGCGAGCCGGCCTGAGTGACCGGTGCGATCTTTTGTGCGCGCATTTTTGCAGTTTCATTGGATAAAAAAGATCCTTCGCGATCATACACCGCGACGTAAATACTGCCTTTGGCTTCGCGGATATTGTGGAGGGTGATTTTCATCTCCGCATCGGCAGAAAAAACGGAGCAACAGAGGAACAACAGAAAAAGCATGTGGCCAGTGGCTGGTGTAAAAAAATGCAAGGGAACAGTTTTTGACTGCTCCCTTGTTCTACCAGTTCTAACATAAAAAATCGTCGCTTGTTGCGGTACTCCTATCATCCACGAGGTTTGCAGGTTTACCTGCCAACTATCAGAGATTTTTTTACTGCTTTATTTAGTCTGCAACTATAGTTTAATGACGGCATTTTTCAATCTGCCCTATCTTCTTGGTTAGTTAATCGGGGCTTGGTGTTAAATACACAAGATGCTGTATATTTCCGCTCCTATCCAATGAAACAACATGGATCAACAAGCCTTACTTTCTGAAATCCGTCAGCTCATTGCCCGCGATGAACTGCCCGCCGCGCTGGAAAAAATGCGCCTGCTCCTGGGCAACGACTCCCGGCTCGATGAGGCTATCCAGCAATCCGGGCGGTTCTTTAATATCAAACGGGAAATGCGCCTCGGCACGGTCAGCCATGAGAATGCCAGCCTGACCCAAAATCAGATTCGCTGGGGACTGCTTGAACTGGCCATGGAAATCGAAAACAAAGGCGCAACACCCCTGCCGCAATCGCTTGCCGAAGATATTATCACCGACCGAACCCGCTGGTTGCAAAGCCTGCAACGTGAATTGATGCAAAAACAAGGCGTGTCGGTCGGCAACCGCCCTTCAGATATTATCCAGCATTTCGGGTGGCTGATCGAAGAGTTTTTGCGGAAAATGCAGACCAAAGAAGGCCAGCAAAACGACCTCCGGGCCTTTTCCTACATGACGGAAGCCTGGCAAAATACCCTACGCTACCTGTGTTATATCCAGCTCGCGCAGTTGTTGAAATCGGAAGAAAAGCCCCGGAATACCATACTGACCGATTTTATCGCCATGCGGGATGCAGCAGCCGACAATACCGGCGGCGCCGATCGTGAAGCTCGATTTGATTACCTGAATCTCTTGCTGGTCAGCACCGATTTATTGAAAGATCGTCCGGGTTTTGTACCTCAAATCGCCGATTTCGTTCGGGAACTCACCGACACCGAAAGCGAGCTGTTTGAAGTGGCTTTGTTTTTGGCCCAATACCGTCGCCAATTGCTGGCCGGAGCCATACTGCCCGACGACCCGAATTTGTCGCAGCGCCTGGATGAATACCGCACAGCGCTTGTATTTTGGCTCCGGCGCATCGCGTTTTTGGTCAAATACCGTTTGGTGAGTATTAAGGAAATCAGTCTGAATTACCGCCTCGGCACGGCCCAGCAGTTTGTGCACCTCTATGGCGAATTGCACGGCCTGTACGATCAGCTTTCTACTGAAGGCGAAGACTATAATTTGATCTCGGTAGAGGGTTTGTTCACTTATAGCCAGAGTGTGTTGCTGTTCAAAGGCAATGAAATTCAGCAATGTCTGCAAAATATCGGCGATCCCGACACCTATCTTTCCCTTTCCCCCCTGCTGATAGACCAAAGCGTTTTTTCCGAAAAAACGACTCAAACGCCGGAGGTGTATTATTTCACAGGCCAGACGCCCGGCTCCAGGCAATACGAATACGCCCAATATAAAAACGAACTGCCCCTCGGCGCCGGCGCCCCGAACTCCAATAAAACCCTGCGTGTAAAATCCGAAAACTCGAGTCAGCCGAAATTGAACGACCTGTACGAGCAATTGGAAACCGTGTTCAAACCCTTTAAAAACACGCAGCCGCAATGAAAACCTCTCCCTTCAAATTTCTGGATTCCTATCAAAAGGACGACCAGGCCATCTTTTTCGGGCGCGAAAAGGAAACGGAAAAACTGTACGACGCCCTCAGCGGGGTAAAACATTTGCTGATTTACGGACCCAGCGGAGCGGGCAAAACCAGTCTGATCGAGTGCGGGTTGCGCAATCAG
>JANRLZ010000359.1:0-14301 GCA_033762055.1 Saprospiraceae bacterium | reverse complement strand
TGTTTGTTGATGCAGGTGGTGTATTCGTCAAAACAGTCAAAAACTCCGCTGTGATTTGGATGTATAATTTGCCCTAATAGTCTTTCCAGATCGCCTTTTTCATTGCTCGGTTTATGATCCGGCCAGAGAAAGAGTTCAGATTCAGCATCGAAACCAACACCAAGGATTGTCTGAGAAATATTGGCTTTCCTCGTGTCAAAGTCGTCGTCGGCATCTGCAAAAACCAGATTTTTGATACCCTGTGACTGATTGTCAAAGAAGTCCTGCTTTTTTTTGCGCCATTCTTTTTCACTAACGAATGCGTTTAGCGTACCTGCAGCGCGAATACGAACCTTCATCCGCCGTGAATTGTCCTCATATTCAAAAGTAACCGCAGCTTTGCCCAATTCATATTGTTGGAACGAGAGACCAAACCAGGCTTTAAGCACGTCGGCTAAAAACTTTTGGTCGGCAATGCCTTCTGTCCAAATGTCTGCCTTTACCATCGGCGTTCGCCCCCCCGCGTGTCGTAGCCTGTTTCCAAAGCGCTTTGTAGTTGTTCAAAATCCCGGCCACTTGCTATCACTTGTCCATCCGGCTTTTCTATCAAGGTAAACTGCCGCACCTTCTCCTGATTCTGCACCATGTCCGGCGCTTCAAACACCTCCGCAAAAGCCTGCTGACATTCGAGGCTGTGGGTGGTCATGAAGAGCTGGACGTCGTTATTGATGGCAATTTTGATAAGTGTCGTAAGAAAGTTTTTCATTCTGGAGTAATGTATTCCAGTATCAATCTCATCAATCATAAGCCTCTGGCCTTTTTCAGAAATAATCCTCAATAAATAATAAAAAACTCTAATCGCACTCTCTCCCATGCTTGTTAATGGCAAATAACGATCATTGTTTTCAAAACCAATCATAACATGCGGCACTTCCTGAATTGGCAACACTTCAATGTCCGTAATCGTTTGATCTATCACTTTGAGATTGTTGATAATCAATCTTTTGTTTGACCTTGAAAAATTAAGTACGGCTTGGTAAGCACCGGATAGATTGTTACTTGTATCAATATTTGCAGGAATAAATGAGGTATTTACCTGCTTTTCATTTGTAGGGCTTGTGTTTGCTTCTAATAAATAATTTCCATATCCATACACACGAATATTCATTAAAGCAGGATTGTTTTCTTTTTTTAAAATAACTTCTACTGATTGCTCACTATTAATTTTCGTCAAAATTCTTATTGGATCATTATCATTCTTTGCTAAAAGTGAGAAAAAAGATGCTGTGCTCCCTTTCAGATTGATATTTCTTCTTATAAACGACTGACAAAGGTCCTCGCAAATTGTCTTCGGATCTTTTTTGTCAAGAGCAGAAATCGAAGATATTGCCTCCAACACACTCGTCTTCCCTACATTATTATCGCCAACAATCAGATTGAACTGCCCGATGTCGTTCAGTTCCAGCGAGTCGAAACGTTTGAAATTTTCGACTTTGAAGTAGGTAAGATGTTCTTTGCTCATCATTCAAAACGTTTATCCTAAGTTAAGAGCAGGCTCCCCCACCAGCCCATAATTCCTTTCCATACAAGCCCGCGGCTCGTTGACGTGCCACTCGAACTCCTCGCGGAAGTGGCGAATGGCGGCGTTCACCGGCCATGCGGCGGCATCGCCGAGCGGACAAATGGTGTTGCCTTCGATCTTTTTGGCGACATCGGCGAGCAGGTCAATGTCGCTCATTTTACCGCCGCCGTTTTCCAGGCGGTGCAGCACTTTTTCCATCCAGCCGGTGCCTTCGCGGCAGGGCGAACATTGTCCACAACTTTCGTGGGCGTAAAACCGGGCAAAATTCCAGGTGTTGCGCACAATGCACTGGTCTTCGTCGTACACAATAAAGCCACCTGACCCGAGCATCGAACCGGTAGCGAAACCGCCGTCGGCGAGACTTTCGTAGGTCATCAGGCGGTCTTCGCCATTGGCAGTTTTGCACACCAGATAATGCGGTAAAATAGGCACCGAAGAACCGCCCGGCACACAGGCTTTGAGGCGCTTTCCATTCTTGATGCCGCCGCACCACTGGTCGGAGTAGATAAATTCCTCCACCGTGATATTCATCTCGATTTCGTACACCCCCGGTTTGTTGATGTTGCCGCTGGCAGAAATGAGTTTGGTGCCGGTGCTTTTCCCAATCCCGATTTTGGCGTATTCATCGCCGCCATCGTTAACGATGGGTACGACGGCTGCAATCGTTTCCACGTTGTTGACCACCGTGGGGCATTGCCACAGCCCTTTTACGGCCGGGAAGGGCGGTTTGATACGCGGGTTGCCGCGTTTTCCTTCCAGGCTTTCGATCAGGGCGGTTTCTTCGCCGCAGATGTAGGCGCCGCCGCCGATATTTACATGTAAATCAAGGTCATAGCCCGAACCCAGGATGTTTTTACCCAGCCATCCGGCGGCATAGGCCTCGGCGATGGCTCTTTCGAGGATAAATAAAATCCAGGAATATTCCCCTCGGATATAAATGTAGGAAGTATTGGCGCCCAGCGCATACGAAGACGTAATCATGCCTTCAATGAGCAGATGCGGAATCTTCTCCATCAAATAGCGATCCTTGAAAGTGCCGGGTTCGCTTTCGTCGGCATTACAAACGAGGTAACGCGGCACGCCTTCCGGCTTGGCCAGGAACGACCATTTCATACCGGTGGGGAAGCCGGCGCCGCCGCGACCGCGCAGTCCGCTTTTTTTCACTTCTTCCACCACTGCATCGGGCGACATGGTTTTCAATGCCTTCTCTACGGAGCGATAGCCGCCGTGTTTGCGGTACACTTCGTAAGTGTTGATGCCCGGTACCTGGGCGTGTTCGAGGAGGAGTTTGCGACCCATTTACTGTATCCTGATAGGATGATTTTTTGTGCTTAGAAGTTTTCTAACCGTAAATACCGCTCTAAAATGCAGGCATCGGTTTCATTTTTTGTCCGAATGTAGTACCATTTGGTATCTGGCAACAGTTCAACATAATGCTCCGGCAACACCATATAAAATGACAGGCTGTCGGCTCTGTTTGGAAAATAAGGCGCGTCGTTGTCGTATCGCCGCATTTTTGTTTTCACTTCATGTGCCATCGTGTCGTGCCATATCCAGTGCAATCTTCGCCCTTTTTTTAGTTCCAACGTATCCTCTTCCAGATAAGCGAGTGTATCACGGAGTAATAAGCCGAATGAACTGTTTTCCAGTTTATAATGGGCATATACTTCGAATACATCCCCTGAATCCGCAACTCCGACAATTTTAGGGCTGAACGGATGCCAGCGTATTAAAACGTCATGGGCGGTTACTGTGGCCTTCTTCGGTTTTTCCATCCATTGCTTTACCTCGTCAGAGCAATTGCATTGGAAAAATACTTTGTTCAAACTGTCCCTTTGCCCGGCAGACAATTGTTTCTCCTCAACATGGGCTGGTGACGATTTACAAGATGCGATAATGCAAATTCCCCAGAATATCCATGCGCCTTGTTGCATAAGCAAACAATTATTGTCGGGTTAAATCTGACCGCAACGATGCCGGCTCGACTATCGGGCCTTCAAATCGGGTATTGGGACAAACCGCTACCATCGCACCATCGGCTTCCAAATCATCCAGCCATTCGAGCAACTCATCCATTTCCACTTCTTCCACTTCATAACCATCAAATCCGGCTGCTTTCCGGAAGGCTTCGGCAAGCGCCGGCGCCTGAAAAAGCGGCAAAATATCGGTATCGTCGTTGTCGCCCAGCAATGCCCATCCTTCATCGTCTGAAATTCCGTAAACTGTCTGGCTTCCTTTTACCGAGGCAATGAATTGTTCAAGACGTTTATCGCCCGGCAGTTTAAAAACGGCAGCTATTTCGCTGGGTGTCATAGTTGTATGGGTTTATTCGCCCTGTTCTTTGGCAAACAGTGCCTCGAAATCTTCCCGGACCACTTCCGGCCGCATCACGGCGCTCTGAAAATCCGGGGTGGGAAACACGGCGACTTTTATTTTTTCAGTTTTAAAATCTTCCAGCCATTCGAAAAACTCGTACAAATCCAGCGCTTCCACCTGAAAGTCATCAAATTCTCCCGCATCTTGAAACGCTTCGGCAAATTCCGGATTCGGGAATACGGCCAGCGCATCCTGCTCTTCTCCATCCACCTCCAGCATCAACCAGCCTTCCGCGTCGGCCAGTCCCCACACTTCTTCTTCCGCCGCTACCGTGCGGATGAAATATTTGTAACGACTTTCCGGCTTTCGGGCCAGCACTTCGTCAAATTCCTTTTTTGTCAGTGGTGGCATCAGCCATTTGTTTTTAAAAATTTACCAATCACCCAGCCAATTTCACCGCCGGATTTTTTTACCCGGTACCAGGTGGAATAAGTAATGGTTTCTACGGCACTTGCGTCAATATCAGCGGTCATTTTTCCCTTTTGCGGATCCTGGTAACTTACAGCGTAATAATTGCGCTCCGACTGGTATGCTTCGATCACCACCGCCTTCCCTTTGGGGAGCGTGACTTCTCCGCCGCTGCCTTTTACCGTGACAGGTTTGGTCAGAATGGCTTCCCGGTCGTTTTCCACGTTTTTGGTTTCCAGTATCTCAACCGTTTCTCCCATCTCAAAACTGCCTGTTTTATCTGATTGCACCGATGCTTCCTTGCGCATGGTGACGTTTGATCCGGTGATAGTTCCTTTTGGCGGGGTGTTTTCAATCGGCTTCGGCGGGGGAGCGATCGTTTCAGTCTGAAGCGTGCTTGCTGTTGTATCCTGCACTGATTCAGTATTTGAACTTGTCGCAGAAATGTCAGAATTCTCCGGCATTTTTTTCTCATTCTTGCAAGCAAAGACGGTCAACAACAGCCAGCAGCAAATGAGTTGTTTCATGGTAGAATGGTTTAGTTCAAAGTGACGGCATTCGCGATAACCCAACCTTCTTTTTTGTCTTCTCTTTGTACCCGATACCAGGTTGGAACCGAGCTTGTTTTGCCCTGTTCATCGGTCATTTTGGTTTCAAGGATAATTACCTGCTCATAAATTTTCAGGGCGCCGGTTTTCGCGGCTTTGGTATCCGGAGCGCTTTGCAACGCTATATTGTTCTTGTTAATGTAGGCCGTGGGGCCGGCGCTTGTTTTTGCTTTTTCTACTTTGATCTCCAACGGCGGCTTATCCGGTTTTTGAAAATAGGCGTCGTCGGTTCGGGAAGAAACGGAATCTATTCGTCGCACTTTGTCGTTCCGCAGCGCTTCCAGGTCTTTACCGGTCGGGCTTTGATTCACCGTTGGTTCGGTGCTGTTTCCGGGCGAGGGAAGGGTGTTTTCAGCAGGCGACGGTTGCGGCGCCTTGGGCGGATTGTTCGTACACTGAAACGACAACCATCCGCCGAGAAGCAAAAAACCGATGATGCATTTGATGTGCATATCCCTTGTTTTGTATTTGTTCGTTCCCTATTCAATGCATTTTCCAGGTGCCTTTATCCACTTTTCCAGCCTTGCAATCTTCAATAAACCGGTCAATCTTGGCCTCATCGAGGTGCTCGTGATAAAATTCGCCCACCTGCATCATGGGCGCATATCCGCAGGCGCCCAAGCATTCCACTTCTTTGATTGTGAACAGTCCGTCGGGCGTGGTCTGGTTTTTCCCAATTCCCAGTTTCAACTTGGTGTACTCGATGATTCGCTCGGCGCCTTCGATGGCACAAGGGCCGGTATGGCAAAATTCGAGGACGTATTTCCCCACCGGCGCCAGGTTGAACATCGAATAAAACGTGGCCACTTCATACACTTCAATCGGGGTAATACCGATCGTGGCAGCCACCTCGTCCATTGCCGGCACGCTGAGCCAGCCGTTGTTTTCTTCCTGCGCGATGTGCAAGGCGCGCAAAATGGCGCTTTTGCCCTTGCCTTCCGGGTATTTTTTTAACAGCCCCAGTACTTCCTTACGGGCAGCTTCTGAATATTGAAACGGCGGAGCGTCGTGGGTAACAGTGTGCATCTTGGATCAGAATTTTCTACAAATTAGCATTTTCAGTTGGTTATTCCTCAGGCATCCAGTTCCCCGGCAATCACATTCATCGAACTCATAGCCAGAATGGCATCGGAAAGCATGGCGCCTTTGATCATTTCCGGATAGGCCTGATAATAAATAAAACAGGGCCGGCGGAAATGCAAGCGGTACGGTGTACGACCGCCATCGCTGATAAGATAAAAACCGAGTTCGCCGTTGCCGCCTTCCACACAATGGTATACTTCGCCCACCGGGATCGGGGTTTCCTGCATGACCACTTTAAAATGGTATATCAAGGCCTCCATCTTGGTATAAACATCGGGCTTTTCAGGCAGGTAGAAGTCGGGCACGTCGGCGTGATAATCGCCTTCCGGCAGGTTGTTGTAGGCGTCGTTGATGATTTTCAGCGACTGCCTGATTTCTTCCTGGCGCACCATGAAGCGATCGTATGTATCACCCTGTATACCAACGGGAATAATAAAGTCAAAATCCTCATAACTACTGTAGGGCGACATCACCCGTACATCGTAATCCACCCCGGCGGCACGAAGGTTCGGGCCGGTAAAGCCGTAGTTCATCGCCATTTCTGCGCTGATCGGGCCGGCGCCGATACAACGATCCATAAAAATACGGTTGCGCTCAAGCAGTCCGGCAAATTCTTCAAAACGCGGAGGGAAGGTTTTGAGAAAATCCTTGAGTTTTTTGTGAAAAGTGGGGGTGAAATCGCGCTCCATACCGCCAATTCGACCAATGTTGGTCGTCAGGCGGGATCCGCACACTTCTTCGAAGAGTTCATAGATGCGCTCCCGTTCCTGGAACATATAGGTAAAGCCGGTCAATGCGCCGGTATCCACCCCGATTACGGCATTACATACCAAGTGGTCGGCAATCCGTGAAAGTTCCATAATAATGATCCGCATGTACTGCGCCCGTTTGGGCAGTTCGCAGCCGATCAGTTTTTCGACCGTCATGTGCCAGCCCATGTTATTGATGGGCGAAGAACAGTAGTTGAGGCGGTCGGTGATCGGGGTGATCTGGTTGTACGGGCGGCGTTCGGCGAGTTTTTCGAAGGCGCGGTGGATGTAACCGATGGTCGGCTCCGCGCTTACGATTTTTTCGCCGTCCATTTTCAGTACATTCTGGAAAATGCCGTGCGTTGCCGGGTGCGTAGGCCCCAGATTGAGGGTGGCGAGTTCCCCGTCAATATTATCGAGGGAAGAGAAGTATGATTGGACTTGCATGTTGTTTATTCAAAACCTTTTCAGTCAAAACTCCGCCCCACATGGCCATCGCGGCCAAAGAAACGGTCGTCTTTGTCGGTACGGGTGCCGTCTTCGAGTCGGTATTCCTTGCGCAGGGGAAACACATCCAGGTCGTCCACATTCAGAATACGGCGCAGATCGGGATGGCCGGTAAATACCACACCGAAAAAGTCGTATTCCTGGCGTTCCATCCAGTTGGCGGTTGGCCACAGAATGGTCGCGGTAGGCACATGCGGATCATCGGCGGGGAAAAATATTTTCACCCGGATACGCACGTTTTGCTGCCAGTTGTGCAGGTGGTAAATGACGCCCAGTTCCTGTCCTGCATGTTCGGGATAATGGATGGCGCAAAGCGATGTCAGGAAATTATAACCCTGATCGTCGCGCAGCATTTGCAGGAGAGCGATGAGTTGTTCGCGGCTGGTATGCAGGTTTAAAATGCCGTCGTGCGCCACTTCGGATGACAGCAGGGCGCCGGGCATTTTTTCTGCGAGTATGGAAAGTAGTTGATCCTGGTTCATACGGATGTGCAATCGGTTTTTGCGGTTTAAAAAGGCATTAACCGATTTGATATTTTTCCAGCAAATGCTGGTATTCCGGCGAATGACGACGGCGCAAAGGCTCGTTTTTTACCAGTTCCTGGATTTTCATGATTCCGTCAATAATTTGTTCGGGACGGGGCGGGCAACCCGGCACATATACATCTACCGGAATTACCTTGTCAATGCCCTGAAGCACCGAATAGGTATCAAAAATGCCACCCGAACTGGCGCAGGCGCCCACTGCGATCACCCATTTGGGTTCAGCCATCTGGGTGTACACCTGTTTGAGGATGGGCCCCATTTTTTTTGCAATGGTACCCATTACCATCAACAAATCGGCCTGGCGGGGCGAAAACGAAAGACGTTCCATGCCAAAACGCGCCAGATCGTAGTTGGTGCCCATAGTGGCCATAAATTCGATGCCACAGCAGGAGGTTGCAAAGGGCAGCGGCCAGATTGAGTTGGCGCGGGCGATGCCCACTGCCGCCGACAACTGAGTGGCAAAAAAACCTTCGCCGCCATAACCTTCAGGCATTTCAGAAATCTGTGCCATAGTTCTTGTATTTTGAGTTTTGCAAAGCAATTGTCCCGCTTTGCGCTATTATTTATCCCATTCGAAGGCTCCTTTGCGGAGCACGTAATAAAAGCCGACAAGGAAAATGGCCACAAACATGACCACGGCAAAAAAACCTTCCGCGCCCATGGCGCGGAAATTGACCGCATAGGGGTAAAAGAAAATGACCTCTACGTCAAACAAAACAAATAGAATAGCGGTCATCAGGTATTTTATGGAAACAGGAATTCGGGCATTCCCCTGCGCCTCAATCCCGCATTCAAAGTTTTCATCTTTTTTCTTGCTGCTTCTGCGCGGGCCCAGTCGGGGCACAACGATCAGTACCAGGGCAACAAACCCCAGAGCAACAAGGGATTGCATGACAACAGGTAAATATCCGGTAGGTTCCATAAACTTGCTTGATGTGCGGCGCGGCGACCAACTGGAGGAGAAATCCGGGGTGCCTGACCGGTATGGTTATTGCAAAATTTCAAGGTGCAAAGCAACACATATTTGACGCGCCAAACAGGCAGACGGGAATATGTTTTGCGAAGCGCGGCAAAGGTAGCCAAATGACTTTGACATTTATTCCTACAAAATTGTAAGAACGACACGAAGGGGAGATTGTTTAGAATTTTTCAAGCATAGAGTTGAACGGAAACTGCCACCTTTGCCCAAAATTTTTTAAAAAATGGATAGAAATTCAATTGTCGGTCTTTCGATCGCTTCGCTGATCGTTTTATTGGTGCTGTTTAATCCATCTGAAAAACCGGCCGAGAACCGGCCGGATCCCGATCAAATGCATTTCTCGGCCACATATGGCACCCCTTTGCTCGATGGCAAGGGCGATGATAACGCCTGGCTAACTGCCGAATGGCTGCCGCTCGACCAGACCTGGATTGGAACGCCGCCCGAAGCCGCCGACTTTTCAGGCCGATACAAAATCTGCTGGGACGAGAATTACCTTTACGTGCTGGCTGAAATTACGGATGATACGTTGATGGATATACATCCTGACGGCCTGCTGAAATACTGGGATGATGATTGCCTCGAAATTTTTATTGACGAAGATGCCAGCGGCGGCAATCACCAGTTTAATTACAATGCCTTTGCCTACCACATCGCCCTGGATGGAAAGGTGGTGGACATCCGGCCCGACAGTGCATTTGCCTATTTCAACGACCACTGCACGACCCGGCGTATGACCAACGGGGCGCTCAGCACCTGGGAGGTGGCTGTGAAAATTTTTGACGGAAAACGATACAACCATGAAGGTGAAAATATCCCGAAAAGCCTTGTTTCGGGCAAAAAAATGGGCTTTGCGCTGGCATATTGCGACAACGACCGCTCTCCAGAACGGGAAAACTTCATGGGTTCTACCGTGGTAAAGGGAGAAGATAAAAACCGGGGATGGATAGATGCCGGTGTTTTCGGTTTACTTACGCTGGAAACTGAACTGAAATGAACATTGATGCCCTGCGAATGCTGTGCCTGGCTCTACCGGAAGTGACAGAAGATGTCAAGTGGGGTCAGGATCTTTGTTTTTCCGTGGGTGGAAAAATGTTTTGCGTCACACAGGCCGATGTGGAGGGCGCCACTTCTTTTAAAACAGACCCGGATCAATTCGAGGTATTGCTTGCAAAAGACGGCATAGATCCAGCGCCATATCTGGCTCGTTATCATTGGGTTTCCGTGAAAGCGTTCGCAGTATTAAGCGATGTGGAATGGGAGGAATGCGTGCGTCGTTCGTATGCCCTGGTTGTTGAAAAACTGTCCAAAAAACGGCCTGCATCAACTTTTCGGCGTATTGAAACTCCGGAAAATTGATGCAGGCATCTAATTTAGAGGTGTATCACCTCGCCATACGCAGCTGCGGCTGCTTCCATGATGGCTTCGCTCATGGTAGGGTGGGGGTGTACGGACTTGATGATCTCGTGGCCGGTGGTTTCCAGTTTGCGCGCTACCACGACTTCGGCGATCATTTCCGTTACATTTGACCCGATCATGTGGGCGCCCAGCCATTCGCCGTATTTTTTGTCGAAAATCACCTTGACAAACCCTTCGGAATGCCCTGCCGCTTTGGCTTTGCCACTGGCAGTGAAAGGAAACTTGCCAATCAACACCTCATAGCCTGCTTCTTTGGCGGCCTGCTCGGTGTAGCCGACCGAGGCAATTTCCGGTACGCAGTAGGTACAGCCGGGGATGTTGTTGTAATCAATCGGCTCGGGGTGGTGGCCGGCTATTTTCTCCACACAGGTGATGCCTTCAGCGCTGGCCACGTGGGCAAGCGCCTGGGTGGCAATCACATCGCCGATTGCATAAATACCCGGTACATTGGTCTGATAGTAATCGTCCACTTTGATGTAACCGCGCTCGGTGACGATTCCGAGTTCTTCCAGGCCGATGTTTTCGATATTGGGGGTTACGCCGGCAGCACTCAGTACCACATCGCACAGGATGGTTTCTGTTTTGCCATCCTTGCGGTTTTTCATGTTTACTTTAATTTCCTTCCCGGAAGTATCCACATTTTCCACCGCCCAGCCGCCGTACACTTTCATGCCTTTTTTGCTGTAAATTTTACCCAGCTCTTTTGATATATCGGCATCTTCGCGGGGTACCAGTCCTTGCTCCATGAATTCGACGATACTGACCTCGGAGCCGATGCTGTGGTAAAAATAGCCGAATTCCACGCCGATGGCGCCGGCGCCTACCACAACCAGTCGCTTCGGCTGTTTGTCGAGGCTCATGGCCTTGCGGTATTCGATAATCTTTTTGCCGTCAATTTTGAGATTGGGCAGTTCTTTGGCACGGCCACCCGTGGCAACAATGATGTTTTTGGCCGTGTATGTCGTTGTTTTGCCTTCTGCATCGGTGACAGCAACCTGAGGGCCCTGCACTAATTTGCCAACGCCCATGATGACCGTTATCTTGTTCTTTTTCATCAAGAACTGGACGCCTTTGCTCATGCCTTCGGCCACGCCACGGCTTCGCTGGATCATGGCATCGAAGTCGGCCAGTGGTTTGCCAACTTTGATGCCGTAGTCTTCGGCATGCTGGAGATATTCGAAGACCTGAGCGCTTTTCAACAGGGCTTTGGTGGGAATACAACCCCAGTTGAGGCAGATACCACCGAGGCATTCGCGTTCGACGACGGCGACATTCATGCCGAGCTGGGAGGCACGGATGGCAGCTACATACCCGCCTGGGCCGCTGCCGATAACGATCAAATCAAAATTCATGTTGAAATTGGTAATATTTGAGCTGGCGCCGACGGCTCAACCCGGAAATTGGTGAAATTCCCTAATACCCGTGGCATCATGCAATTTAGCGGGCGCAAATGTATGGCTTTTTACGTATGAGGGAGGATGAATGCCGGAGGAAGATTTTTTTTCACATCGGTTTCCTTACTCATTCTGAACAAAACACGGGACGAAATTGCGTAATAGCGTATCATTGCCCCTGATTTTTGATCAGCCAACATTGTTTCAAAGCCCGAGCATGAAAAAATTACTCTCTCTCTTCCTTTTTTGTATCCCGGTAACCCTTTTCTCCCAACTCTCCGTCGGCACAACCAATGCCCGCCCGTTGTTCGACAAAAAAACAGTCGGCGAAATCCGACTCACCTTGCCCACCAACGACTGGGTAAATGTGCTGGACTCGCTGCGTATTTATGGCGCCGATGTTTTAACCGGATCGGCCACCATTGACGGGGTTCGTTATGATGGTGTGGGCATTCGTTTTCGCGGCGACAAATCATACGCCAAGGGACTCAAACGCAACCCCTTCAGCATCAAATTGAATGCTTCCAACCCCGAACAAAACCACCAGGGTTACAGCGCTATCAAACTTTCTGCCGCTGTACGCGACCCCAGCATGGTGCGCGAAGTGTTGTTCCATGAAATCGCTTCGAAATACATGCCGAGTTCGCAAACCGCATTTACCAAATTGTTTGTGAATGAGGAATATATCGGTGTATTTGTGAATGTGGAAAGCGTGGACAAGCAGTTTTTTGAAACCCATTACGGCGGTTCGCGCGGGGCCGCTTTCAAAGCCGGTGTTGACAATAAACCCGACAACCTGCCTGCCACCTGCAAACAAAATATCTTTGGTTCGCTTGAATATGAAGACAATCTGGACTGTTACAAGGGCAACTACGAAATGGAGTCGCGCGGCGGCTGGACCGAGTTGCAGGAATTGACCCGCAAACTGGCCCAGGAGCCGGGCAATATCGGACAGGTGCTGGATGTTGACCGCGCGCTCTGGATGCTTGCCCTGAACAATGTCATGGTTAATTTGAACAGTTATTCCGGTAATTACAGCGTCAACTACTACCTGTATCGCGACGGAAACAACCGTTTCCAGCCGATTCACTGGGACCTTAACCTCTCGTTCGGAAGTTATAAAAACACCGGCAGTGGCAGCGATCTCAACCTCCTGGCGCTGCAATACCTTGATCCGCTGCTCCATGCCGACAATCTGTACAAGCCGCTCATCAGCCAGCTTCTGAAGGATCCGCTGAACCGGAAAATCTATCTGGCGCATATTCGCCAGATTAATGAAGACAATTTTCTCAATGGCGCTTATGAAAAACGTGCCCAGGAATTGCGCGGAATGATTGTCGTTCCTTTCAACGATGATAAAAATAAAACCTACAGCTACGACGATTTCCAAAAAAGCCTCAACGAAACCGTCGGTAAAAAAAGCAAGATTCCCGGACTCACACAATTGATGTCCAAACGCGCGCGTTTCCTGAAAACACACCCCGAGCTGACCAAACTTCCTCCCTCGATTTCGGATGTAAGCGTAAAAGGCCGTGGAAAATTTGAAAGTCAAAAACTCAACACTTTTCATGTTTCAGCCCGCGCCGACAAATATCCGTTGCGCATGTACCTCTATTATCGTTTCGATGCAAAAGAGGCCTACATGATGATTCCAATGTCGGAAGAAAGCACTGCCGGATTACCGGCTGGCGTAAAAGCCTTCGGTGCGCAAGTAGAGGCTAAAATGGCGGATGCGGTGCTTGATTATTTTATCCTTGCAGAAAATGTGGGTGCAGCAGGTTTTATGCCCGCCAATTACACCCAACAACCATACAAGGTGAAACTCAGCGATTTGAACAAATAAAATGCCTTGGCAGGGCCATCCATTCATCACTGGATACTATGAACTACTATTTTTTTCTCCTACTCCTGCTATTGAACGGCCCATTGCTGTCGGCCCAGGATTTCTACGGAGCGGGTGTACAGGAAGTTCGGCTTGAATTTCTTCAAAAAGACTGGGATCGGAAACTTGATTCGCTCAAAAAAGCCAATCCGGAAGCCCGTGTGCTGGCCACACTTTGGGTAAACGGACAACGGTTCGACAGTGTAGGCGTTCGATACAAGGGCAACAGTTCCTACTACCGTACCCGCAACGAAACCTTGCGAAAACTGCCGATGAACATCAAACTGGATTTCAAGAAAAAAGGCCAGGTGCTGAAAAACGGACAAAACACCATTAAACTCTCCAATGCCTTTCTTGATCCCAGTTTTGTGCGCGAACCGGTGGCTTATGAGGCGATCCGGCGTTACATGCCCGCTCCGCAATGCAATTTTTCAAAAGTGTACCTGAATGGTAAATATTGGGGCGTATATGTTAATTCAGAATCCATCGACTTCAATTTTGTCAAAAAACATTTTGGGGTCTCCAACGGCTATCTGGTCAAATGCGACCCGGACAACTGGAAAAAAGTACGCAGCCAAACCGGCTGTCCCAAAGGTGAAAATGCATCGCTTACTTACCTGAGTGATAATGCAGGTTGTTACGACGCATTCTACGAGTGCGACGACCCGGCAGCCTGGAAGCACCTGATCAATCTGATTAAAGTACTGAACAAAACACCGGAACAGATTGAGACCGTGCTGGATGTAGATCAGTCGCTTTGGATGCTGGCGCTCAATAACGTACTGGTTAA
>JANRLZ010000358.1:0-18219 GCA_033762055.1 Saprospiraceae bacterium | reverse complement strand
GGCATCACCGACCCGCCGGCCCCTCCGGACGGGGCGGCCGAGAAGCCGCCTTTTATTCACCGCAAGTGTCTCACTACCGGCGGCGCCATCAAGGATACCCTCGGCGGCATCGGGTTGGGGCAGGCGCTCAACGACTATTTCTTTAGCCAGCGACTGAAGGGGGCGCAGGCCAAAATGGTATTTTACGATATAGCCAGTTTGTCTGACGGTTATTCCGTGCAGGGCACCTATTCGCGGATCGAGGGCAACCAGTTGTTCATCATCGGCAACCTGTTTAAGGGAGAAAATCCGGTGGGACAGCCTTTTGAGTTGAAAACACCCAATAATCTGATGGAAGCCCGTTCGCAGGTGTTGAGGGAAATTTTACCACGGGTAAAATAGCCGGCTCCTTTTTTAGCGTATGTTGGGAACACCCAAGTGGTATTAAAGCGGCTGTACATCGTTTTTTCAACTTCAGACAGCCTCAAAAACATTCATTATTATGAAAAAAACAATCATTTTGCTGTTAATGGCCCTGTCGGCAACGGCATTTGCCCAAAGAGGAAGCTGGGGAGAATTTCCCATGATTCCCAGCAAATCATTGAGCGCACGCAGGGCTGAGACCACCAAAATTAAAGATACGCCGGCCTATTTCAAGGCGCTCAAAATATATGAACGACTGCGCGAGGCGCGGGGTGATTTCCGCTATCCGGTGCCCACCTTTTACATAACGCAAGAAGAAACCGTGGCGGAGATTTCATACATCGAAAACGTCATTTATCTCGGGGAAAAAGCCTTCAAGGTGTGTGAGTCATTTGGCGAAAATTCGGAAGCGGCCATCGCTTTTTTACTGGCGCACGAACTGACCCATTATTACGAGAAACACGCCTGGCGCGGCAACTTTTATCATGAATACAGCGGAATTAGTCTGGCCCGCCAAATGGATTCGACTTACCAGGCCATGCTGGCAGGCGCCGCCGATCCGGCCATGCGCAAACTGCTGATGCGGTTTGATACCCTGTCGGTATATGCCGAAAAAGCCGCCATGGAAGCGCAGTCCGATTATCTGGGCGGCTTTCTTGCCTATTCGGCCGGTTACGGTGCATTTACGCAAGGCCCTGAAATTATCCGCCGTTTGTATGCCGAGTTTGGTCTGACCGACGATTTGCCGGGTTACATGACACGCAGTGAACGCGAACAACTCAGTTTGCGTTCGGCGCAGCAATTACAGGATTTGGTGGATTTGTTTGAAATGGCCAATCTGCTGACAGCCGTCGGGCAGTATGAGGATGCCTATCGTTATTATCGAAAAGTGCTGACCGAATATCAGAGCCGGGAGGTGTACAACAATGTCGGCGCTACGGCATTGCTGCAAGCTTTAAAACTATTCAAGGCCGAAGAATTGAAGTTTCGTTATCCGGTGCAACTTGATCTGGAAATGGCCAATACCAGAGGCCCGGAAGAAGAAGCTATGCGGAAAAAATTGCTGGAGCAGGCGGTGTTGCATTTCGATGCAGCCATCAGCCTTGACCCGGGTTATGCGCCGGCTTTTTTGAACAAAGCCTGTGCGCTGGCCTTGCTGGGTGATTCGCAGCGCGCCCGGTTTTATGCCGATGTAGAAGCGCGCCGTGTTGCTACCGGAAAATATGCCGCAAATGTGGCCGCCATCGAAATTTTACTGGGCATACTGGATGCCGAAAGCGGTACGGCAGAAGGAATAGAAAAAGCAAAATCCCGCTGGATGGCTGTTTCCAACGGAGGTAAAAATGCGTTGGCAACCTACAACCTGGCCATTTTGAAAAATGAGGCGCCCCCTGCAGCGCCGTCGGAAGGCTTGAGTTTTTTTGACAATGAAAGCATTGATGGACAGGAGGCGCTCACGCTTTCCAATCTGATGGAAGATAAAATGATTCAGGTAGACAAAATCATCACCTACCATCGCAACAACCAGCAGAGTGAAAATGCCCGGCTTTTATTTAATCGCCGTTCGAGCAAAACCAGTATCCTGTTTTTGGTTACCAAACCTGGCTATTCCCAACCCAGCGCCCGCGGCATCAAAATCGGCGATGCGCGATCTGCCGTGGAAAACAAATACGGCCCGGCGCCCCGAAGCATCCTGACAACAACCGGCGAGTTGCTGGTTTATGCCGATATCCTGTTTGTGATGAAGGACGGCAAGGTGGAAAAATGGGCCCTGACCAAAGTTTTTTGATAAAAAATCTTTCGTATGAAATCCCCCTGGCTCGCCGCTTGCTGCCTGCTTTGTGCCATCCAGATCATGGCACAAACCGCCCAAAACCTTCCGGCACGGATCGCTTTCGGTTCCTGCGGCTCGCAGGATAAGCCCATGCCGATTCTCGACTCGGCGCGGATGCATCGGCCCGACCTGTTTGTATGGCTCGGCGATAATATTTATGGCGATACCAAAGACATGACCGTCTTGCGCGCCAAGTATGCACAACTGGCGGCCAAACCCGAATTTCAACGCCTGAAAAAAACCACCCGCTTCCTGGCTACCTGGGACGATCATGACTTCGGCTGGAATGACGCAGGGCGACATTATCCTTTTAAAAAAGAATCGAAGGAAATATTTCTCGACTTTTGGGAGGAACCTGCCGATTCGCCCCGACGCCGGCGGGAGGGCATCTACACTTCGCAATATTTTGAGCAAAACGGCAGGCGTTTGCAGATCATTTTGCTCGACAACCGCACTTTTCGCGATGATTTACGCCTCTATCGCGGCGAATTGAGTCGCGACGACCGTTATTTTTATCCCCTCGATTATTACCCGCATGAAATAAGCGACTCAACGTTGCTGGGTGAAGAACAGTGGACATGGCTGGAAAACGAACTCCGGCAACCCGCCGACCTGCGTATTATTGCTTCAGGAAGCCAGTTCAGTATTGCCTACAACGGATACGAAGCCTGGGCCAATTTTCCGCATGAACGCCGGCGCATGCTTGATTTAATAAAAAATACACGCGCCAACGGCGTATTGTTTATCACCGGCGACGTGCATTATGCCGAGATTTCGGTGTTGCGGGAGGCAGGACTTTACCCCATTTACGATGTAACGGCCAGTGGAATTACGTCGACCTGGCATTTCGCCACCCCGAATGAAAACCGGATAGAGGGGCCGGTGATGGACAACCATTTCGGTTTGCTCGGTATTGACTGGGCACAAAAAGATCCGCTTGTGACGATGGAGATCTACGACATCCGGGGCAATCAGCGCATTGAACATCGTATTCGCCTGAGCGAGATTTCGTTTTAGGAACTTGCACCTCCTCTTAGTTACCCGATAAATTAAACGAGACACCGAGGTAGTAGCCCAATTCGTACACCGCGCTGACGGGGGCTTCATTGGCATCCGAAAAATAAGTGTCGCCCACCTGATAGCCTTGCGACAAACGTTCGGTTTTGCCGCCCATGATGCCGGCATTGAGGACGATTCGCTCGCTTTTTCCGAACATCAGACTGGGTCCGAGGAAAAACGACACCGATTGCAGACTTTCGCCGCCGCCCAGCGGGAAACCCACTCCAAACGAACCCGCGACAGAAACGGTGCGGGAACCCGGCGAGTAAAAATGAACAAATGAGGTAACCAGGGGCACAAAAGCATCCTTGTCACTGGAACGAAGTATGGAATCACGAATAAAATAAGATTGCGGGCGACGGAAAAACTGCCCGAAATTGAGTCCCACGCTCGCACGTACCCGCAAGCCACCGCTTACTTCTACGGAAACCGGGGGCATTTCGAGTGATTTTAATCCGTGCCTTTGCAGGGAATCTATGGGGGTGAGCACCACTTTCATTTTCATTCTTTCGCCGGTGGCGTTTTGGCGGTATGTTTTTGAAAATGAATTGCTGTTCAACTCCAGGTAAGCGGTGCGCAGTTCGGCAAGCAATTGCGGATCAAGTGTACGAATCTCCGGGATTTTGGATTCGAGCATGCGTGCGTTTTCTTCCAGGGCCTCTGATCTGGTTTCCGCTGCGCCTACAAAAGCGTCGGCGGTGCTACTGAAAACGTCCAGATTGCTTTCAGGGAAATCGAATTTTTTGAACTCCTTGATCAGGCGGGCGCAATTGTTGGCGCCGGTTGCATAGCGTTCACTTTTCCGGCGATATTCTTCGATGGCTTTTGGCAATTCCGTTTGCGCGTCGGCAATTTTCAACACCTGGTTCAGGTCAATTTTTTTAGGGTCCTTTTCCTGAAATATTTTCTCCATGTACTCGCCCGTCATGTGTTTGATCTGTTCGGGTTCGAGATGCGGATTGTACCGGATATGATTGACCTCCTGCACGGCGAAAGCCTGCAGGCGTTGCGCCGCCACCTTATTCATTATCTGCTCCTGCAGGGTTTTCATTTCACTTTCGAGGGCAAATAACTGATCCTTAGAGCGGGTAAAATCGGCCTCCAATTTGCGCAATTGCGCCACTTTTTCCTGACGTATTCTTTCTTCCTCATTTTTTATGAAACCGCTACCCTCCGACAGATCTTCGCCTGTGAGAGAGGGAAAAAACTTGAACGCCCCCATCATCTGGTCTCCGCCCTGAAACAGCATGTTCAAAGGATTGGCGCTGCCGCCCAGCGTACTCATCATCAGCGAAGGATTGTTGTTGGCTACCGGGATTATGTCTTCCTCTACCTCGAGCGCAACGCTGTACAAATAGTTGTTGTAATTTTCCACGTGCACCACAATATCCTCGCCTTTGCGCACCACTGGGCTACGCAGCGGTTTGCCGTTTTTCAGGTAATACACCGAATCACGGAATACATTGTAATGGATGTGAACAGGTTGAGCATAAAGGGTCATGGCGCAGAGCCAGACCGGCAGGAGCAAGAGGGTTTTCCGTTTCATCATGTTGAATTGTGGCCGAAATGTACACTGAAAATTAATCTATCAAGTAAAAAAAAGCCTAAAACTCCTACCTTGCCGGGCAACTTGTTATGCTGAGAAAACTGCTCTTCCCGCACAGCCTGATTGTCACCTGTTTGATGTTCATCCTCATCTGGGTACTCGATCTTATTCGCCTGAATTTACACTTTCTCAATCCGTTTAATGAAACGATACGCGATTATGAAATTACAGATATCGTTTACTCCCGGCTCCGCGACAAACGGATTGAACTTGATGAGCGCATCGTACTCATCAACACCGGCAGGCCTGATCGTGATACCATTCGGATGATACTCGACCGGATCGTCGAAGCATCGCCCCGGGTGGTCGCCCTCGATATTTTGTTCGACGGCCGCAAGGATTCCCGCACCGACTCACTCCTGCGCAAAAGCCTGACCCGCACGGAAAATATCGTGGTAGGGGTTCAACTGGACGGGTACGACGAAGAAAACGGCATGTTTAAATTCCAGACCGGCTGCGACAGCTTTTTTTGCAACTACGTGTATTCGGGTTTTGTCAACCTTGTTGGCGACGACACCAGCACCATCCGCTATTTTAGTCCCCGTGAGACCACTGCCGACGGCGAATGTTTATCGTTCCCGGTACAGACTGCCAGGCTTTTCGACCCGGCAGCGACGGATCATTTGCTCCGGCGCAACAAAGCCATCGAAGAAATTTATTACACCCACAACAGCGATCAGTTTGTTCAATACGAAGTGTCGGACATTCTTGATACGACGCTCGATTTGCGGTCGCAACTAAAAGACAAGATCGTATTAATCGGATTTTTGGGCACCTACGCCTGGGGGGATCCGTTGCTCGATCGTCATTATACCCCGTTGAATCCGCGATACACCGGGCGCAACACCCCCGACATGTACGGGATCGTAATTCACGCCAATGTGATTCGTATGATTCTGGATAAAACCTATGTGCGTGAACTTTCTTTCGGGGTTAACCTGTTGTTGACATTTGTTTTTTGTTATTTCAATATACATTTGTTCTATCAAATATTTCGCCGCGTGAGTCTCCCATTCCAGTTCATTACACGCTTCCTGCAATTAGGCGAAATCATCATTCTTTTTTTTGTCGTCTCTTTATTGTTTCATTTTTACCGGATAAAAATTGAAGTCGCATACTGGATCTCGGCATTGCTGTTGACTTTCGATGCGATCAAGTTTTATGACAATGGCATCCGTAAAAAATTCCCCTTTGTCGCCAAAATCCCCTACACGCTCCCCCCCATTCCCAAACCGGCAAAAAAAATCGAAAAAACGGTCGTAAAAACACCCGACGAAGAAAAAGACTCCGCAACAAAGGCTGAATGAAGACTGCCGTTTGCGTATCGCAACCGGAGCAGAACTGGACCTAACATTCACAATCAAAACTTAACATGACGAAGAAAACCGGCATCCTCCTTCTGGGGCTAATTCTCCTATTCACAAAACTGAGCGCACAGGAAGCCACCCATGTATTACATGTAAGCGGACAAGTGCAATATTATGCCCAGCACGGCGCCAAACCGGCATTGGTCAAACCGGGAATGAGCCTCGGCTTAAGCGGGAAATTGCGTTGCAAAGGTGCTGCTACTGCCAAATTGCTCTACAACGGCAAAACATTTGTTGTCTCCGGCGGAAAAATGCGCAACTTGTCCGAGATCGTAAAAAATGGTCAAAACGGATCGAATATGGGTTTTACAGGGCGTTTTTTCGATTTTTTAACCGAGAGTATCAAAGAAGGCGACAACAAGGAACAACTCCAAAAACACCACCGGCGCTATATGAATAAAACCAGCGGCGGCATAAAAGGCTACGCCAAACAGGAATATGCCATCGCTCCTTTGCTGGTTACATCCGGTAACCTGCCTTCCGCCAATGTTATTTTCAAGTGGCGCAACATCCGCGGAGACGGCCCTTACACTTTTTTATTACTGGCTGAAACCGGAAAACCGGTGGCGCAAATTCTCACCCGCGATACCGCCATCACGCTTGATCTCGATCAACTGGCCATCAGCCTGGATGAAGAGTATCAGTGGAGCGTAACCCGCGGCGGCGGAGCAGCCAAATCGGTGGGCGTTCCTTTCTACCATAATCCGCAAGCCGTCGCCAATTCGCTGGCGAATTTAACCCAGGATCCTGCCTATCAGTCGGCTTCTGAACTGGAGCAACAACTGATGCAGGCGTACGCCCTGGAAGAAAATCGCTGCTATTTCAGCGCCGATCAAATTTATGCCCGGCTGCTGGCCACCGATTCGGAAAACCTCTTGCTGCGAAAAACGTATGCCACTTTTCTGGCCCGCATGGACATGCTGCCCGAAGCCAACGAACTCTTCTTCCAACGCAAATAAGTATGAAACCACTCCTCATTTTTATCTTGTTTGCCCTGGTGGGGCCGGCAGCCCGGGCACAGGACTTCGCTTTTGTTCCCGGCTTTAGCGGCAGCGAGTCGCCCGACCGCTTAGGCGGATATAAAAAAGCAGTTGCACAGAAAGTGTTCGAAACACTCTTGCATGCCCGCGGCGATTATCGTTTGCAACCCCCTACCCTCGTATTGAGCAAACGTATGCGCAATATGGCCGCTTACAATCCCGATCAGGTTGAAATTATCCTCGAAGAAAAAGCCTACGACGTGTGCGCTTCATTCGGTAAGGATTCACTCAACGCACTGGCGGCATTGCTGGCCCACGAGCTCACCCATTACTACGAAAAACACGACTGGAGCCGGCATTTTGTCAGAGAAAATGAAAACCTGGAAACAGCCCGGCGACTCGAAAACCTGGAGGAAGGACTAAAACAGGAAGCACAAGCCGATTGCCTGGGAGGTTTTATGGCATTTTCGGTAGGATATAACACCTACGGCATTATGCCCGAACTGTTGCGCAAACTGTATAAAACCTACGAGCTGCCCGACGATCTGCCGGGATATCCCAGTCTTGCTGAGCGGCTGAAAATGGTTGACGGCGCAATGGAACAACTGAAAAACCTCCAAATCGTGTTCGAAACGGCTAATCTGCTGACCCTCCTGGGACAATACGCCGATGCCGCCGGTTATTATCGCCATATCCTGCAAACCTACCAAAGCCGCGAGATTTTCAACAACGCCGGGGTGAATGCTGTATTAGCCGCCCTGAATTATACCGAACCGACGCTGATACCTTATGTGTTGCCGCTCGAACTGGACCCGAAATCCCGGCTTTTATCGGTCAAAAACAATGACCAGGAAAAAGCGCAGCGCAAGAGCAACCTGTTGAAAACCGCCATGGAACACTTCGAGCGTGCCCTGCTGCTCGATGAAAACTATGGGCCTGCATACCTCAACAAAGCATGCGTACTGGTTTTGAACGGCGACTGGGAAGAAGCAGAATATGCCTTGCGAAAAGGCCGCAAAAAAAACGCTGCCGCATCCGACTATGATGTACTGGAGGGCGTCGCGGCAGCCCTGCAAAAAGACAGTCTGGCGGCAGTAAAACACTGGGAACGCGCACAAAAACAAGGCAATAACTGGGCCACCGTCAACCTTCAAATCCTGCAAAAAACACCGCGCCCTGCGCCGGCAACTGCAGCGCCGGTAAAAGGCATCGAAGAAATCGAGCAATTTCCGCTGACCGACTTTTTATCCTCCCCGGTTCCTGACGTAGAAGTAAAAGTGGCTGATAAAGTGTACTGTGGCTTCAAACAGCTAAGCCAATCGCGTTTGTTTATCCATTATGCCAATCTGGGAAAACAATATGCCGTGCTACAGGAAACCCTCCCCAATTACACCGGAAAAACCTTGCGTGGTATTGCGCTCAACGACCCGCAGGAAAAAATTACCGCCGCTTACGGCAATTCGCCGCGTCAAATCGCCCTCACCGATGGCAGCGTCTGGTTGTATCCCGGCGCCAACCTTTATTTCAAATTAACCTCCGGGGCAAAAGTCAGCGCCTGGGGTGTTTACCGCAAAAGTGATCTTTAACCAACTTTCAAGGCATTATGAAGCATTCAACTCTCCTGTTCATCCTTTTCCTGCTGGCCGGTAATATGGCTGCGCAGGACGCCAAACCGGTCGTGATCGTCAGCACTACCGGCAAAGTAGCCCTGATTCCACAAGGGCAATCCAAAGCATCCCCTCTCAAAGCAGGCGCCGTAGCAAAAAACACCGGCAAACTTAAACTTGGAAAAAAAGCCTTTGCTACGGTGTATTGCGACGGACAATTCAAGGATGTCACCGGCAATCAAACCATCGAGTTGTCCACTATCTGCGCCGGAAACAACGGTACACGGGCCGTCAATGCCGACTATGATTTTGGCAACAAACTCATGGCCGCCGTTGAAATGGTAGCCGTTGGACAACAACGCGGCGACGGATGGGCGACGGCGCTGGGCGACAAGTCAAAAGCCGGCGACGGTTGGGGTACCGCATTGGGCGATAAGTCAAAAGCCGGCGATGGATGGGGAACCGCATTGGGCGATAAGTCAAAGGCCGGCGACGGTTGGGGAACGGCATTGGGCGACAAATCAAAAGCAGGCGATGGTTGGGGAGGCAAAGGCACAAACATCCGGCTCATCATGCCATTTGGCAAACTTCGGCCAGAAAATACCACCTTCTTTTGGTCGAAACCGGCCACAACAGAAGCCTATCAATTGAACATCCTCGACGGGTCGGGTAAAATTGTACACAGCGTAAACGTTCGCGATACCTTTGTCACCATTGATTTAAAAGCACTGTCACTTTCCTACGAAGACATCTATCGCTGGAAAATCAGCGCCGGCAACCTGGTTTCAAATGAACTGGAATTTGGCATGGGCGACGATGAAGACTGGGCTTCGACCCTTGAAAAAATAAAAGCCTCTCCGTTGAACACAAGCTCGCAAGACCCCGTACTGCCCAAACTGATCGAAGCTGTAAGTCTCGAAAACGACGAATGGTGTTATGCCGCCTATCAGATATATGCCGATCTCCAAAAACAAAAACCAGGCAATCTGGCAAAAATGATGTACGGCGCATTCTGGGCCCGTTATAATTTCTTCCGGCTGGCGGAGACCGTCATGAAATAGTGTTTTTCTAACTGGAATTGGGGCTTTCTCATTGGAGACAGTCCCAATTCCAGTTTAATGTTGTTCCGGAAAATAGGTTTTGATCATTTTTTTATAGGCTGGAAGTGATCTCACCGCTGCCAGCCGTGCTTCATTCCTGATTTTCTGCTGATCCTTGAATCCTTTCTTCAGGGCCGTTTCTAATGAAAGCAGGGCCGCTTCAGGCGTTTTTGATTGCGTTATTGCTAATAAATAGTAGGTGTCGGCCGCTTCCGGGTCAAGTTCAAGGCTTTTGGTCAGCCATTCCGCCGCTTCCGAAGTCGCATTGCTTTTTAAAGCCAGCTCAGCCAGACTGGTGTATGGGCGGGCATCATCAGGGCGCAATGCATTGGCTTTCATAAACATGGATTTGCAATGAGCTGCGTCTTTGCCGAGATCCATGCCTACCTGCCCCAGACACTGATAGATATCCGGGTTATTGGCATTGTATTTCAAATATTCTTGCCACATTTTTTCTGCCTCTGCATAATCGCCTTGTTTATAAAAGATATGTCCCAGCAAATCATACGAACTGTAATATTCCGTATTCAGCGAGATGGCTTTTTTAAAGTAATATATGGCTTTATCCAGATCTCCTTTGCCATCGTATGAAATTCCGAGGTTGTAATTTGCCATGGCGGAAGTACTATCCAATGCCACGGCTTTAAGACCATACTTCTCTGCCTCCTCATACTTTTCCAAATCATCATAAATAGCACACAAATTTGCCCAGGGCAATACCCAGCCGGGCGAAAAGCGCAGGGCATGATGGAAATGTTCAATAGCCTGGTTATACTGACGCAATCGGCGCGACAGCAAACCTAATTCGTTGTATGCATAGGCGGCGGTGGAATCATAACGGAGTGTTTGTTCCTGTCGGCCCATGGCTACGCGGAACAAGGAATCTTTGCCGGCAATGTTGCCCATGCGTTCTCCTTGCAGCCGCAGGTTCAAACCTTCGAAATAACTGGCCCTGGCTTTGATTTGCGAATAGGAAAAATGGCCTTCACCCAACAATTCAGCGGCTTTTTCCAGGTATTGCGGATATAAGGAATAACGACGGGTATCGAGGTTCCAGCGACGGCGCATTTCCCTCGGATCCGCGGAGAGGTAGTCGTTGATGGCTTTTTGCGTTTCGTCCTGCAACGCTGCGGCCAAATCGTTGCGCAGCAGATTGCGGTAACTGCGCATAGCCGGATGATCTTTTATTTGTACATAAATAGAATATGCGGCGCCTTCTTCAGGATACAACAAATGGCCGCGTTGCAATGCCGTTTCAAACGACTGATACAAGCGCATGGCGGCTGAATCGGGTATCGGAAGCGCTGCTGTGGGCGAGTTTACAGGCGCGGGTGGTGGATTTTTCTTCTGGCGAAGCGCCGTCAGGGTGGCCGCATCCACCTTGGCGATCACCCGGTCTTTGCTGCCAAAAGTTGCAGGCGTTTGCCGGCGATAAGCGACCGTGGCCCGGCGCACACTGTCTTCCAAAAAACGTTCGATTTCGCGCAAACTCACCACCCTGTCTTCGTCGGCATCGGCCATTCCACGCAAACCATCGAGCAGGTAGTAAGAGAAAACGCTGTGTCCTCCCCCCCACTCCTCACTTTCGAGCGACAATTCGTCGGCGCCGCAGGACATGATTTTAACTTCATTGGCAAACTGTGCGCTCAAGGCCAGCGCAGTCGTTTTACTTCCGCCGGTTTCCGAGCCGGCCAGGTTGCCCGAACGGCAGGCATCGGCGATCAGCAAGACCTGTACCTGCTTGCCGGCAGTGAGATTGGTCACCACCGATTGCAACGCATAAATGGGAATCGCACCGCCGGCCATGTAGGTCGTTTTGTTGGCGTCGTATGCCAGCAGGTAACCCAGGTTGGTCATCTGGGTTTCTACATCGCCATGACCGGAAAAGTACAAAATTGCCTGATCGCCCGACTGGCTTTCGGTCATCAGCCAGGACAGTGCCGCACCAATTTGTGCCTGGGTGGCTTTTTCATTCGTGAGCAATCGAATATTTGATTCCGGCACACGACCGCCGGCGGGCGATTGCAGGTATTCGACAAAAGCTTGCGCATCGCGGTGGGCAAAACGCAGATCGGGAACTTGCTGGTAATCTGAAATACCGATTACCACCGCGCGAACGACCCCTTTGGGAGTGATCGGCTGAATTTGTGCTGCGAGTTTGCCCGATACAATCAGCAGCGACAACCAAAAAAAGGAAACATACTTCGGGCGCATACCGTAACCGTTTGTTTGCCCAAAAGTCGTTGAATTTTACGGATAATAATCCTTTACTTACTTTGTTATTTCAAAGGAATATTCCACCGTTTCAATGCGCGGATTACCGGCGGCATCAAGATTGCGGAAAACGACGTTGATGCCGATGGTTTCGGGGGCATCTTTTTCCGAACTGTCGAATGTAACATCAAGTTTCGCTTTGGCGCCCGGTGCGATTGGGCCGCGTGGATAATCCACCCGGGTGCATTCGCAGGCGTCCACCAGTTCGATCTGTATTTCTTCGCCGCTGGTATTGGTAAGTTCAAAAAACAGGTTGCGTTTCTCTCCCTTTTTTACCGGACCGAGCGACTGCATTTTTTTGTCCCACTGCACAAAAACTTGTTTCACCGGAGCCGGTGTTACAGCCGGCGGCAGCGGGGCGTTCTGGGCTTTTTGAGGGGTATTGCAGGCAAAAAACAGGCCTGTTGCAAGGAAAAAACCGATCGTTTGTATGTTCATGCGGCGTATGATGGTAAAATCAGTCAGATTCATCGCACAAAATTAAACGCTGTTGATCGTCCGATGCAAAGTTTGAATATTGTTTGAATTTGGGTTCGGGCTCAGTGCTGATCCGGGGTTGCAGACGGAACAAAATGAAAGGTAGCGGCATTGTACCAGCCCTTGCGTTTGATGTGGCGCAAATGCTCCGGCTTGTTCGTCACCAGCATCCATTGTCCGTTTTCCCAGCGGAATGCCGGCGGTCGTTCAAAACTGCCTTTGCTGAGATCAACTTTGTAACGACCGTTGTAAGGTTTCAGTTCGCCGGTATAAATGGTTCGGGCTGAATCGGTTTCGGCATAGGAATCAATCGCCGGCAGGTTCCGGCGATACGGATTGAGTTCGTATGCCTTGACAAAATCACGATCCACGACTTCTCCTTTTTCAAAGGCATTCAGATAGCGTGTAAAAGGCACTTTATAACGATCCATGTTGTAACTGATTCCCAGTTGGTAACTCTGAATCCGATCCTGAAACCGCAGATTGATGTAATCTCGCCCCCAGGAACATTTGGCCACTACACTGAAACTCCGCCAGTTGAGATTGCGCAATTCAAACACAAAATCCAGCGCATTTCGGTTAACCGCATTTTGATCCAGCACCAGGGTATGATCAAGTCGGGCCATCCAGTTCCAGTAGCCGCGCGGGTGTTTGTTGCGCACCTCGGGTACTTTTCGCAACACCACATAAGGCGTGATCAAAAGTAATTTTACCGGAATTCCATTCTCCATCACCGTACTGTCGCCCTCCACGATCGGGATGCGGGAGGCTTGATACACGGGAGGTTGGCTGTAACGAGAAAACAGCGCCTTTGCGCCAAGAAAGTTTCCACTGCGCAGTTGCAAACGCGACACTATACGATTCCGACCGTAGCCGGTTTGGTCTTGCCCTTCCTCAAAAGCGAGTAATTTGCCAAAACTCATTTCCCGTTGATAACCCACCGTGGCCGACCAAAAGAGGTTTTGTTTCCAACCGTCGGGATCATTAACGCTGGTTTTGGGATGTAAATACTGGCTGAAGGTGTAGGAAAGTCGCAGATAATTGGTGGAAAAATTGCCGTTCCGCAAATTAACCACCTTGTTGACCGAATCCAGGAAAAAAGGATTGGGCTGACCGTTCGAAAGGTGAGCGATGGTCAGCGACAAATGGGAAAAACGGGTCAGTATGGTGTCTATCCGTTTCTGAATAAAATAGTTGAGGTGAAATTTCGGGTGGAAATTCGGCGGACGCACCGGATAACTCTGCGACTTGGCCAGGTAAATCCGGAAAGTCATCTGTGGTTCAAATGCCAGGCTGAATCGCTGCAAAACAGGGTGCTGCAGGTCGCGCCCTTTGAACATCACGTAATACGGCGCCAGATTCGCCTCCAAAAACGGCGCGGTATGACCGGTTGGCACACTGTCGTGGGTAAGGCCAAAACGACTCGAATTAAAATAGACCGGCGTGTTAAAATACTCCACCTCCCGGTGCGCCATCAGAATATTGAACAACTGATGGGTGGACGAGGATGTGTCCCGGTCGGAAAAAACTTCACCGTTCTGGGCAGGAAGTAATCCGGAAATACAGCAAAAAAAGAGAAAAAAAGGACGGAAAGTGGCTTTTTGATGGGAAAAAATCATGGTCTGAGGGTTTGGACGATCAACAAGTGATCGCCCAAACCTACAGGCGTAAAAATAAATTTTCAGTCAAATGGCGCTCAACCCGCGGTCAAAAGTTCAATTATCGCAGCAAAGTGACCTCTCCGGAATAATTTTCCACGTTTCCATTGTTGAACCGCACGATCATCCGGTACACATATACATCACTTGGCGCGTCTTTGCCGTCTGTCCGTCCATCCCAGGCAGGTTGGTCGGGCGTTGCCTCAAACACTTTTTGTCCCCAGCGATTGTAGATCTGGAACAAGGTTACGGTAGCCGAACTTCCGAGCGGAACCGGGCCAAAGGTATCGTTGGCTTCGTCGCCGTTGGGTGAGAAGGCGTTGGGTACGACGAAGCAGCGTTTGGTGGCAAACGCAATCGGTTCGCTGGTAATATCACAACCGTTTGCCCCGGTCGCTGTGACTGTATAGACCACACTGTTGTCGGGCGGCGTCACAACCAACGTATCAAGCGTAGCGCCGGGAATGGGTGTTCCGTTGGCTGCCCATTGAAAGGTCACATTTGTCCCCGACATGATCGAAACGCGCAGCGTAACAGAGACGCCCTCACAAATGGAATCCGAGGCAGCAGGTTCGGACATAATAGGAGTTATGGTCACCGGTGGTATCACTGTGATCGTCACCTGGTCGCTTTCGGTACAATTCACCCCGTAATAAATCGTGACGGTGTAGGTGGTGGTCAGAATGGGCGTTATCTCAATGCTTGGACCAATATACAACCCGGGCATCCATCGGATGCTGTCAGGAGTTGTACCGTTTATCTCTGCGGTCAAGGTGATCGTTTCACCAAAACAAATGGTTTGATTCTGCCCGGCATCCACGGTTGCTGAAGCCACTTCCACTGTAACGGAACCGGTAACCGGCGGGCAATTCTGATTAGTTGCCGTAACGTTATATGTCGTTGTTTGCGAAGGCGTTGCAATTGGATTGGGAATATTGGCGGCATTCAGGCCCGTGGGCGGCGACCAGATGTAGGTACCCGGACCAAACTCAGGCAACGCCAGCGCCACTGAAGCGCCCGGACAAATCATGGTATTCGGATTCAGATTCAGGTTCGGCAATGGAATCACATCCACCAGGACGGTATCAAACGCCGAACAACCTTGTCCGTAATCCAGCACGGCAGTGTATTGCTGCAATGTATCGGGACTAACGACAATGGTAGCCGAATTTTCATTGGTAGGGAACCATGTTATGGCGCCCGGGTCGCCGGAAAACTGGGCCGTCAGGGTGGCATTGCTGCCTTCACAGATGATCTGATCGGCGCCGGCATCGAGCTGGGCGTTGTAATAAGTGACTGTCACATCACCCTCCGAGACACAGTTGGGGCCTTGCGCCACCACATGATAGGTAATCGTTTGTGTCGGTGTTGCTACCGGATTGGCCACCGTGGAATCATTCAGGAAGGTAGCCGGCGACCAGGTATAGGTGACATCAATTTGATTGCTGGTATTCAAAATAACCGACCCTTCGGTGCAAACAACCGGATTTTGCGCCAATTCAAGCAATGGCGGCTCTTCGACAAATACCACTACACCGGCGCCGGCAGGGCAAGGTATGTCCTTGACGGTAATCTGGTAGTTGGTGGTTTGCAAGGGCGTCGCTATCGGATCCAGACAATCATCGCAACTCAGGGTAGCCGCGCTGTTCATTTCCCATTGATATTCAAAATCAGGATTGTCTGGCTGTACATCCACCATGATTTGTGAAAAACCGCCCGGACAAATGACCGGAGGCATTGCCTCGACCGTCAGCATGGGCGGTATATAAACCGGCACAAATACCTCCGCCGTATCCAAACATCCACCGATACGGGTAATGCGTTGATAGGTAAATGAATCGGAAGCAATAATAACCAAACTCCAAAGATCATCGGGTGTTAAAAAGGTGCCATGCGGCAACCATTCGTGTTCGATGCCCGGGAAATTGGCCGGTTCGAAAATATTTGAAAGCAGGTAAATGGTATCGCCGGGGCAATATACATCCTTGTCCAATACACGACGTATCGCCTGATCCGGCAAAGAATCCACTTTCAGTCGCACCGAATCGTACACAATGCAGTTGTTGATGTTATATGTAGCGGTGATGGTTACGGATTCATTGGGTGTGGACTGTACAACCGGCCCCGTCGTGGTATTCAGGAATCCTGCCGGCGACCAGTTGATCTGTGCACCGGCAGGATTGACTTGTGCAGTAATGGTATCCGTCTCGCCCAGGCACAGCAGGCGCAGGTTTTCGCCCTGAATGTCAATATCCGCTGCGATGACGGTTACCGTCACACTGCCGGTTTGCGAACAGGCGTCATTTTGGCTTGTGGCAGTGAGGGTGTATGTCGTTGTTACATCCGGCAAAGCGATCGGGCCGGAAACATTGGGATTGTTCAATCCGTCGGCAGGCTCCCATTCATACTGTGTAGTCGTGTTGAGCAAGGTAGCCAGTTGAACCGGATAATTCTGGCAAACGATGGTGTCGGCAATCAGATCGGGAAAATGCAGGGTATCCACAATTACGGTAATCGCGTCATTGACCGTACAACCTTCCAGTGTTACTGAAGCCGTGTAGGTAACCGGGAACGTGGGAGAAGCCATCGGAGTCAGGCTGCCCGGATCGTCCAGCCCCTGGGCGGGAAACCAGGTAACCGGTGTGCCGGGCGGATCCACCAGCGCCTCTAAAGCGACACTTCCGCCGATGCAGATTGTGGTGGCCGACAGTGCTGACACACTGATATCGGGACCGATCACCCGAACAAAGACCGAATCGGTGTCTTCACAGGTACCGACCAAACCGGTTACTGACAACCAAAGGCTTTGTACCGGGGAGGTTACCGGGTTCGGGATGTAGGCGTTATTGACTGCGCCAATGGGTTGCCAGAAATAGGTTTCAGCGCCGCTCGCCTGTAATTGCAGAAAATCACCCTTGCACACATTCAGGGTGTCGCCGCCGGAAACGACTACTTCCACCCCGTCTTTAATCTCTGCAACCAGGGTTTTCAAGATCACTTCCCCACAGCCGTAGTCGCGAGAAAGGTTGATCAGGATAGTTTCTGTTCCCTCCGCCAGGGCATCGGCGATAGGAACGATCGGAAAAGCAAGGCTGGTTTCGCCGGGTTGAAAGGTAATGGTATTGGGAATGTCCAACGAATAGTCATCCCCTTCATCGGCAGTTCCACCGAGACTGATATTAAAAGTCGTGGGCGTTTGTGCAGGTTGCGACAGGGTAATAAACAGCGTATCGTCGTCGCCGGTACAACTTTCGATAAAATAATTAATGCCGCCTGCAAATTGAATTTCCACATCGGGCGAACCAGCCTTGATTTTAGAGATAAACACCCCCGAATCAAAGGATTCATCGCCACGATCGGCAACCGCCAATTTCAGATGATAGGTGTTGCAGGGAGTTACCGGAACCCGCGCCGTCAGGCTTTTTTTAACCCCCATAAAATCGGAAGTAAGGCCGTCGTACTGAATCGTTTGACTTAATTCGTTATTGCGGTAATACTGCCAGTTGGCCTGATGGTTGACACTGTCAATTTGGATAGGCGTGCTGGTATTGGGCAAGACAGCAATATTCAGTGCACTGTTGGTCAGGTTCGGGTCGCCAAGAATGCCCGGGCCGGAAACGAGAAAGGCAAAGATGTCGTTGAACCCGCCGATGTTATTGAAGATATACTCCGGATATTCTTCCGACCCGAATACGTACTCAAACACCACTTCGTTGGTTTGTGCAAAAACATCCAGTTCGATCACACAGGCATCGTGCGACGTAAATCCGCTCCCGAATACGGTGGAGAGATAATTTAGGTCAGCATCACCGGGATCGTTGAAGGGCTCCAGATTGGTGCCTGCCCCGCCAAATG
>JANRLZ010000357.1:0-6553 GCA_033762055.1 Saprospiraceae bacterium | reverse complement strand
GGTGTCGGCCGGGAAATCTACCTCCGCCACTTCGCCCTGTACCCCGACGGTTACAGAATCAACGGCCGTACACTGTAAGCCGGGAGAGGGGTATAAATAAGTGACAGTGTAGGTAGTACTTTGGGAAGGCGCCACGCTGATGACTTGTCCGGTTGAACCATTGCTCCACGAATATTGACCCGGGTAATTGCCGGAGGCGGTCAGTTGAGCGGAAATACCTGCACATACTGTTGCGCCGTCGCTGATCATCAGGTTGCCGGAAGGAATGACCGGAATCGTAAATTGTTGTTGTACCGTACAACCGTTTTCAATAGTGACCAGGTAAGTGGTGGTTTGTATCGGCATATCCTCCGGTTGTGCATCCGTTGAACTAAAGCCCGGAGGATTCGACGACCAGTTGTAAGTGGCAGTCGGGTCATCAACCAGATTCAGCACAATGGTTTCTCCGGCACAAAGGGTATCGTTTGGAAATTGAAAAACCGGCGGCTGGTTGACTTCCACGGTCACGGATGCAGTGGTGGTACAACCATTCGGAGCGACGGCGGAAAACTGATAGGTAGTGGTTTGTGAAGGCGCAGCGGTGGGGTTGGTGCAGGCGATACAACTCAACCCGACGGCAGGCGACCAGGCCGGGTTGCTCAACCCGGTAGCATCTGAAACATTCAGTGGCGTGCTTTCATTGATGCAAAGTTGCGGAGTGGGAGGGGTAATGTTAAGGATCGGAACCGGGGTCACAAAAATAGTTGCCGATGCAGTGTCAACACAGGCGCCATTGCGGGTAATGCGCTGGAAAGTAGTGGTATCGTTGGGCGTCGCGAGGAAAAAATATTCATCGTCGGGGAATACCTGACCATCGGCAGTTTGCCAACTGAACTCCAGGTTGGGGAAATTGACGCCCGAATAGGTTGGTGAATATAATACGACTGGTTGCCCGCCGCAAATATTGGTATCCACCGGTGCAAGGGAGAGGTTCGTAGGCAGACTGTCGACCGAGACATTAATCAGTTCGCTGCGCATACAACCAGGTACGGATGCCATTACTTTGTACACAATGCTTGCATTCGGGGTGGCAATGGCACTCAGGTTGCCGGGTTGTATCAAAAGTTGCGTCAACGGCGACCAGTTTACCGGTGTGCCGGTTGGTTGGATGCTGGCGATAATTTCCACCGATTCACCGCGGCACAAAGCGGTGTCCTGAATATTTACGTTCAAATCGAGGTTGACTACGGCGACGGTTACAACCCGGGTGGCGGAGCAGTCGCCGCTGGTGGCGGTTACAGTATAAACGGTGGTTTGTTGCGGTGTGGCAACAGGATTGGCGGCAGTAGCGTCATTGAGCGAGCCGTCGTTGGGCGCCCAGGTGTATGTTACGCCGGGTTGTGGGGTATTGAGCCCCAATATCACGCTTTGACCATTACAGATAGCCGTATCATTTTGCACATTCAAATCAGGCCCAACCGAAACAGTAACGGTTTCAGTAAGGGTTTGGCACACATCCACCACTTTGACTTCATAGGTGGTGGTTTGGGTTGGGTTGGCAAAAGGGTTGGGACAGGTATTGCAAGACAAGCCGGTGGAGGGGGTCCAAGCGTAGGCCAGGCCGCCGGTTACCTGTAGTTGAATCGGAATGCCGTTGCAGGAGAAGGTGTCGTTGCTGACGGTAATCTGGCCGTTGACAGGGCCCAGGACGCCTTCCGAAGTGCCGGAAAAATCAATTGCAATGCCATTTTCTTCGATATTTCCGTTAAAATCATCGAGCATTATCACATAAATCTGTCCGGTCAAAACATCAATACGCCGCACAAAATCGTCGGCGGTTCCATTGGGCGGGTCGGTTCCGGGGGTGGCAGGGCTGCCGCAATCAAAATCATCGGTAACGGGGGTGCCGAAAACCGGATGTACATCCGCCAGGCCGGTCAGGTCAAAGCCTTCATCCCAGGAAGAACGAATGGGCTGGTTGTTGCTGACAAAGTCGCAAATCTCATCCACGCTGTTGATCGGGCCCCAAACATTAAAGTCAATATCTGTTTCTTCATTCGGATTGGCCGATTGAACGGCAAAGCCGAATTTGCCATTGGCTGCAGCCTCAAAGTAGAAAAAAGAGAAGTTAAATTCTACGCTGGGCGCCAGAATGCACCCCTGATTGATGCCGTCTTGAATAAAGTTGGGATCGCCTTCGCCGGGAGATAGCGGAATAACTTGCGGCGCGTTATCACATCCATTGATATTCAGGGCATTATCACAGGTGGCATTGGGCGGCAAAACGGGCGGTGGCGCATCGCAAACCTCAGGCGAACAAATCCATGTCATCTGAAAACCGGATTCCACAATGCTGCCGTCCGAATCGAATTCAATGGTTACACAATCTGTGGATATCTGAAATTCCAGGTTGCCGCCGGTGCCGTCGAAGGACTCAATCGGCTGGCCGGCGGTATCATCGCCTTCGTAAATGTTGATAAAATCGTAATTCGGTTCAGTGGCGTACTGTACAAAAGTCAGTTTGATACATTGGTGAAATTCAGAAGGGCAAATAACAAATGTACTGTTTTCACCATTCTGATAATCGCCGTCCGGTCCGCCCGAATCCCACAAAGTGCCACTACAGCTGGCGGTACCCGGCGTTTCACCCATGTTTATGTCAGGAACGTATTCATTTACACAAAGCCGGAAGGTACCCCAGTTGGGGGTGCCGGTAGCCGAATAGTCATTAATTCGCAGGAAATAGGGCACACCCGGGGTCAGCCCAAACAAGTCGAGATGTACCTCATTGACATTCAATGGAGCAGCAATACAATCGAGTTCGGCCAGTCCGCCAAATTCGCAATCGCCCCGATAAACGGCGAGTTGAGGCATTCTCAGGGTGCCATTGCCTACAATATCGCCCCAAACCGATATGCTGATGTCTACAATGCTGCCATCGGCAGGCAGGGTAAACTGAAACCACACATCGCGGTCGCCGAGGTTGTTCCAGCAGGAAGGGACATTGCTGACTGGGTCAATGTTGCTGGTAGTAGCGTTTACATTGGTAAATTGCGCCGGTTGCGAACAATATGGAACTTCACCGAGATCAACCAGGGTGGCGCAATCGTCATTGAGCGGGTTTTGAGCAGACGCAAACAGACAAGACAAGACAAAAGCAGGAAGGATAAAGAATACTTTCATGCAGCGTTCGATTTTTGTGGCCGAAATGTACGTCGGCGGCAATGAAAATCATTACGATAATTTCCAAAAGGCAATCAGCCGACGGTTTGCATATTTTCCGCCCTTGAAATTACCTGTTCGTCATTTATCATTTCCCATTCGGTAAACCAAAATACTTTTGCCCAATAAATGCACACACCTTTGACCGTCAAAATCATCAACCAATCGGCTTATCCGCTGCCGCAGTACGAAACAACGGGCAGCGCAGGCATGGATCTTCGGGCCAGTCTGAACGATTCCATCACCCTCCAACCGCTGGAAAGAACCCTGATACCCACCGGATTGTACATCGAATTGCCGTCAGGATATGAAGCGCAAATCAGGCCGCGCAGCGGACTTGCAGCCAAACGCGGACTGACCATGCTCAATTCACCGGGTACCATTGACTCCGACTATCGGGGGGAAATAAAGTGTATCGTTGTCAATCTTTCCAATCAGCCTCAAACCATTGAGCCGGGAGAGCGCATTGCTCAAATGGTAGTGGCCCGCCACGAACGGGTAGTTTGGCAGGCTGTGGAGGAACTCCCCGATTCCGAACGCGGCGCAGGCGGTTTTGGCAGTACGGGAATAGGTTGAAACAACATGATATTAGTACGCTGGCGAAAATAGTTCAGAGCGTTGAACGCCGGCGTACTTAAACAAGCAAGATTATTTCTATGAAAATCATCATCCCTATGGCAGGTCGCGGCACCCGTTTGCGGCCGCACACGCTTACGGTTCCCAAACCGCTCATTCCGGTAGCAGGCAAACCTATCATCCAGCGACTGGTTGAAGACCTGGCGAGTTCGTATCCCGGTGAGATTGAAGAAATTGCCTATATCGTGGGCGATTTTGGAACAGAGGTGGAAAAAGCGCTGATAGAAATTGCGGAAAAATTAGGCGCTAAAGGCAAGCTCTATCACCAGGAAAAAGCGCTGGGGGTAGGGCATGCCATCTCCTGCGCGGCTGACAGTCTGGAAGGAAAATGCATCGTAGCGTTCGCCGATACACTGTTTAAAGCTGATTTCAGGTTCAATGATTCGGAAGACGGTGTGATTTGGACCCAAAAAGTTTCCGACCCTTCCGCCTTCGGGGTGGTACAATTAGACAATGAAGGTTATATCGCCGCTTTTGTGGAAAAACCAGGCGTATTTGTGTCAGATCTTGCTATTGTAGGCATTTACTATTTCAGAGAAGGTGAAAAACTGCGGGATGCGCTCCATTTTATCATCCGGAACGACATCCGCGACAAAAACGAATACCAGCTGACTACGGCGCTTGAACGCCTCAAAAATGAAGGCGCCCGTTTCGCAACCGGTGAAATTGAAGAATGGCTCGATTGCGGTACCAAGGAAAATATACTACACTCCAATGCCCGGATGCTCGAATTTCACCGCGCAAACGGGCTGCTTTCCAAAACAGCCATTGTCGAAAACAGCGTCATCGTTCACCCCTGTTTTATCGGCGATAACGCTGTGATTCGTCACAGCGTAGTGGGACCACATGTCAGCGTCGGCCACGATTCCATCGTTGAAGGAACCGTGATCAGCAACAGCATCGTGCAAAACCATGCCCACATCAAAAATGCGGTACTCGACAGCTCCTTGATCGGCAATTCCAGTCGCTACGAAGGCTCAAAATATGCCCTCGATATCGGCGACTTCTCCAACTTCTCCAAACGCTGATAAACCCACCCTCATCCCTCATCCTTCATCCCTCATCCCTCACCCTTCATCCTTCATCGTTGCGTATTTACTTCACCGTCACCAATGATCTGAGTTACGACCAGCGTATGCAGCGAATTTGTCATACCCTGGCCGGGCAAGGACATATGGTGACTTTGGTTGGGCGCCATTTGCCGAGCTCTGCCCCGCTTGATGCCCGGAATTTTGACCAAAAAAGGCTGCGATGTATTTTTCAAAAGGGAATGTTGTTTTATGCCGAATACAATCTACGCTTGTTTTTTTTGCTCCTTTTTGCCCCGCTCGATGCCGTTTGTTCGGTAGATTTGGATACACTGCCTGCCGGTTGTACCGCTACTTTGTTGCGCCGTAAAAAACGTGTCTTTGATGCGCATGAATATTTTACCGAAGTGCCCGAATTGGTCAACCGTCCGTTTGTTCGGTCATGTTGGGCCTTGGTGGAACGGGTTTGCTTGCCTTTTTATCGGCATGCCTATACAGTGGGGCCGGCGCTGGCCGGTATTTTCTCCCAAAAATACCGTGCGACATTTGGTATTGTTCGCAATGTGCCGCTGCGCACATCATTATCCGGAAAACCTGGCGGTTTGCGCATCCTTCTTTATCAGGGCGCTCTGAATGAAGGTCGCGGAATTGAAGCCATGCTGGAAGCTATGAAGCAATTAGAGGGAATCAGGTTGTTATTGGCCGGGGAAGGCGATTTGTCGGCAGCATTAAGACAGCAGGCAGAAGATTTGCAACTGGGCGACAAAGTTCAGTTCCTTGGTTATATCAAACCGGAGGCTTTGAAAGGCCTGACTGCGGAGGCCTGGCTGGGCATTAATTTGTTGGAAAACAAGGGGCTTTCCTATTACTACTCCTTAGCCAATAAATATTTCGATTATGTGCAAGCCGGTGTGCCGGTGCTGACCATGAACTTCCCGGAATACCGTGCCCTGAATGCAGAATTTGCCGTTGCCGAACTCATAAATGATGTAAAAGCAGATACAATTGCCGGCGCTATCCGGCGGTTGCTGGAAAATGAAGCAGCTTACCGGATGCTTCAACGGCAATGCCTTTTGGCCCGGGAGGAATGGAACTGGGAAAAAGAGCAAAAAAACCTGTTACTCATCTGGGAATCGGTGGCTCGCGCAGACTAAGGCAGGCAAAAATGCATTTGGAAGACAGTTTTTGATAGAACATCGGGGCTTAACCTGGCAACGTAGTATGTTCGCGCCTGTTTCCCTCACCTTTACTGTTGATTCGATGTTACTTCCATTCAAACATTTCTTCTGTGCCATTTTCATTCTGGCCGGTCAAAACCTCATTGCGCAAAATTTTAATCTGCAACTCCGTTCAACGATGGACTTCCCTGGCCAAACATTGGCCAATGTGTGCGGATATTGGCAAAACGGACAGGAATACGCCTTGTTGGGCGGTTCAAAAGGGATGATAATAGTTGATATTACCAACCCGGCACAACCGCAACAAATTGTCCAAATTCCCGGTCCCGACAACCTCTGGAAAGAAATCAAAGTGTACGATCACTACGCTTACATTACTTCTGAAGGCGGACAAGGACTACAGATTGTTGATTTGAGTAACCTGCCCAGCAACAATTTGTCATACAAATACTACACCGGCGACGGCCCGATCGAGGGCGCACTGGATGAAATCCATGCCTTGCATATTGA
>JANRLZ010000356.1:0-4941 GCA_033762055.1 Saprospiraceae bacterium | reverse complement strand
ACCATTTTTTTATTGACATTAAAAAACTGAAAAGGGCGGGTAATTGCAATACCGACGGGTTGTACCGGCGCTTTTACTTTTTGAACGGCTTTTAAAAACCGGTCGAATTCAACCGGTTTCAGCAAATAATCCACGACGCCGAACTCATAACTTTCAAGGGCGTATTCGTGGTAGGCTGTGGTGAGAATTACCTGTGGCGGCGCAGACAGGGTACGCAGGAAATCAAGCCCTTTTAATCCCGGCAGGTGAATATCCAGAAACAAAACATCCACCGGTTGCTGTTGCAGGGCTTCGGCGGCGCCGAGAGCATCTGAGCAGCGTCCGACAAAACGCAGCCAGGGCAATTGCCGGATATAATCTTCCATGATGCCGGCGGCAAGGGGTTCGTCTTCCACGACGAGGCAATGCAGGAGGGTGCTATTCATATTAAATTAAGTCACAAAATCAGGGTATTTGGAGGGTCATAACGGCTTCAAATTCGGTTTTCGATTCGCGGATACTCAATTCATGTGCACGGGGATATAACAACTCCAGTTGCCGGCGCAGGTTTTGCAAACCGATGCCGGCGGGTTTCTCCGTTTTTTCTTCCGGCAGAGAATTTCGAACAACCACTTCCAGTCGCCGATCGTGCTGACGGATGTCGAGAAAGACAAATGCGGCCGTACGTTGTTCGCTCGCGCCGTGTTTGAAAGCGTTTTCCACTAAAGGTAACAACAGCAGGGGGGCGATTTCCAGCCTGGGCTGATCGAGCGACACGTTGCACACGACTTGCAGACGATCATCGTCGAAACGCAGTTTTTCCAGTTCGATATAATCTTCCAGCAAGCGGATTTCCTGTTCGAGCGGCACAACCGGGTGTTGCGATTCATACAAGACATAGCGCAACAACTGGGCAAGTTTAAGGGCTACCGGAGCGGTTTTACTCGATTTTACCCTTGCCAAAGCATACAGGTTATTGATTGTGTTAAACAAAAAATGCGGATGCAGCTGTCCTTTCAGGGCTTTTAATTCGGCTTCCGATTTTTCGGCACGTAACTGATTTTCTCGCAATTGCATGGCTTGCTGCCGGAAATACATGCGCGCCGACAAGGCCGTGCAACTGGCCAGCACACAGTCGAACACGTCGTACATCAGCCGGTAACTCCAAAAGTCAATCGTCGCGTCGGGGAAGTGTACCGGTACGAGATAATACAGTTTTAACATCCGGTTCAACAACCCTCCGATAATACTCGCCATTGCTGCGCCGCCAAAAGCCAGCCATGTTTTTTGTCCGCCCGAAAACCGTTCAAAGCTCCAGAACGACAAATAAGTAGCCAGCATACGGGCGGGCATTTCCAGTCCTTCTGTAAAAAGGTATTTACTCAAATTGCCGTCGTACCTGCTGTACATGTAGGCATAAATGAACCAGAAGGCCAGCCAGAAAGCGATATGATAGGCAACGCGGCGTTTCATCCTGCAAAGTTCGGGTAAAAAACAACGCTGGTAAGAGCATTCTGTAGGTCGCAAACGGTTGTCTGTTGACGAAGCCTGCCGGCATTTTGCCTTGTGCCGACCTTTGAAGCATCGGCGGCCGCCCGATGTAGTAAACTTTTAAACACAACTTTTTATATGGCTATGAAAACAACCCGCATCTACAGGGCGGCCGCTATTTTCTGGTTGGCGATCTTCCTGTTGCACCGTCCTTGCGCCCAAACCACGCACCGGGTTCCGGCGGACTACCCCGGAATACAACTCGCAATTGATGCCGCCCAGACAGGCGATACCGTGCTGGTAAGCCCGGGCATTTATTTCGAAAACCTCCAGCTGCGCGGCCGCGACATCGTGTTGAGCAGCCGCTATTTTTTGGAAGCCGATCCTGCCCAAACCATCCGGGAAACAATCATTGACGGCAGCCAGCCCGTACATCCCGACACCGCATCCTGCCTGCTCATCTGGAAAGGCGAATCCCCTGCTACGGTGGTACAGGGCTTTACCTTTCGCGGCGGCAGCGGTACCCGATGGTACGACCATTTTGTACCGGGTTACTACCGCGAAGGCGGAGGCATTCTGACCGATCTTTCTTCTCCGATCATTCGACATAATATCATTCGCGACAATGTGGTGCCCAAAGAAGGGCTGCAGGTGATCAGCAACGGCGGCGGCGGCATTCGCTGTGGCGAAGGCGCCCCGCGTATTGAGGGCAACTATATCGTTCACAATCAGGCGGAAGGCTATGGCGGCGGTGTGGTGCTCAATTATTGTCCGGGCGCCGTACTGGCGCACAATGTCGTTGCCAATAATTATGGAGGCAAGAGTTATTCCGGCGCCGGTGTATGGCTCAACGGCGTTGCAGGCACCTATGTAACCCTCCTTAATAACACCATTGCGCGCAACCATTCGCCGGGGCAACCCACCCAGTATGGCGGCAAGGCCGGTGGCGTGTGGGCGTTTTCCATTACGGTGAAAATGATGAACAACATCATATGGGACAATATTCAGGCCTCCGGCAAACCCCTTGCCGGGGCGGGGGCGGTTTATAATGTGGAATACAGTTGCGTACAAACGGGTTTCAACGGAACCGGTAACATTGCGGCCAACCCGATGTTTCGCGATACCCTGGATTTCGTACTCGAAACCGGATCGCCGGCCAGAGATGCCGGCAACCCCGATCCACAATACGACGACCTCTCCCGCAACGGGTATTCAGCAGCATTTCCGGCCCGGGGCAGCCTGCGCGCCGATATGGGCGCCTATGGCGGCAATGACCCGCGCAACCCGGCTTTTCCCGGTTCGTTTTCCAATTCCTTGCTGTTTTCCAAAGTACTCAATTCGCCGGTCGTGAATACACCCGGCGACTCGCGTTCGGTCAACTGGGTGGATGTAGACGGCGACAAGGACAACGACCTGTTTATTACCAACGGACCGCAAAGCGGCGAAAACAACCTCCTGTATATCAACAACGGAAGCGGATCCTTTGCCGCCGTTAGCGGCGATCCGATTGTGCAGGACAACAAACCCTCCGACGGCGCCACCTGGGCCGATTACGACAACGATGGCGACGAAGATTGTTTTGTTGCCAACTGGTACGGAGTCAACAACCTCTTGTATAAAAATTTTGGCAACGGTTCTTTCGAACAAATAACCAACGTAACACCGGTCAACGACGGCGGATTCTCCGAAACGGCTTCCTGGGGCGATTACGACAAAGATGGTCGTCTCGATCTGTACGTCACCAACAGCGAGGGTAATTTCCGCAATTTCCTGTATCGCAACAATGGCGACGGCAGCTTCCAGAAAATCAATTCAGGCAGCCCGGTCACCGATGCATTTGCCTCGCGTTCGGTCAACTGGACCGACTTTAACAGCGACGGCCACCTGGACCTGTTTGTGACCAATGAAGGGGTGCAAAATGAAAATCTGTACCGGAACAACGGTGACGGTTCCTTCACCAAGCTGACCGGTGGGCCGCTCCTCACTGCCGGCAGCAAAACCATGAGCAGCAGTTGGGGCGATTACGACAATGACGGCGACCTGGATGTTTTTCTGGCCAACGACCAGGGTAATGACGGTTTGTACCGCAACGACGGCGGCGAAACATTTGTCAAAATTTCCAACGACCCGGTGAGCACCAGCGGCGGCAATTCATTCAGCAGCCAGTGGGCCGACATAGACAACGACGGCGACCTGGATCTTTTTGTCACCAATTCCTTTTGGGGCGGCCCCTGGAAGAACTTCCTTTTTTTCAATAACGGGAATGGCACGTTTACAAAGGACGTGACGGAATTGCCCGCTACCGATGAAGGCTGGTCGTACGGCTGCGCCTTTGGCGATATGGATGCCGACGGCGACCTTGACCTGGCGGTGGCGACTTGTTTTAATGCCGTTCAAACCGATTATTTGTACGAAAACCACAGCAGCGATAACGGTAACCGCTGGATTCAAACCCGCCTGCGAGGCACAACCAGCAACCGCTCCGCCATTGGCGCCAAAGTGTGGGCGACGGCGCTGATGCATGGAGAAACAGTGACCCAGCTGCGTGAAATCAGCGCGCAGAGCGGTCATTGCGGCCAAAACCAGGCAGCGGCTCATTTCGGACTGGCTGATGCCGATTCGGTGAACATCGTGGTGCAGTGGCCTTCGGGACTGGAAGAGGCGTTTTATAATCTGGCACTCAATACCATTCATACCCTGGTGGAAGGACAAGGGGTTGGCGCATTCGAGGCGCCGGCTAACCAGACCGCGCTGTTGTTACAACCCAACCCGAGTTCCGATTCCGTGACGGTTGTATGGGAGCAGACCGAGCCTGAGCAGGTTACCATTCGAGTATCGGATATGACGGGCAGGGTTTTGTTTTCGCAAATTATCAACGCTGCGTCGGGGCACAACCAATTCATGCTGTCGCCTGGCCTGCCTGCCGGCAATTACCAGGTCACGTTGCTGGGTGATAACTGGCAAAGCACCCGCAAGTTGCTACGTACCGAGTGAGCGACGAGTGGAACGGTATAACTTTTTACAGGAATAATTGATTTTTTTGGCAGGATGGATGGGATAAACTGGGTTTTTTACTTTTTGTAAAATTATCCTGTTTATCCTGTCTAAAAAGCCTGTTTATCCTGCCAATCCTGTCTGCCCCAAAAAACCTGTTCCCTAAAAACCTTATGTTTGCGCCATGACGCGCACAAAAACGGACATCCTCGTGCTTGGCTCCGGTATTGCCGGACTCACATTTGCCATTAAAGCATCCCGTCTTTTCCCACAAAACAGCATTCTTGTCTTAACCAAAACCGAAGAAGGTGAAAGCAATACCCGCTATGCCCAGGGTGGCGTGGCCGCTGTTTGGGACCTGGAAAAAGACAATTTTGACAAACATGTCGCCGATACGCTTGATGCCGGCGACGGGCTATGCAAAGAAGATATTGTTCGGATCGTCGTGGAAGAAGGTCCCGAACGGGTACGGGAAAT
>JANRLZ010000355.1:0-15714 GCA_033762055.1 Saprospiraceae bacterium | reverse complement strand
CCCAGCCAGGTTTCGTACACCAGCAACTCCTGATTGTTCCAGGATTGGCCCGATTTGGCAGTAAGTCCCGCCCAGATGCCCCAGGCATGTTTGTAGATACTGACCGTATCGAAATACGGACTGGTGTACCCTCCCAGCCAGCCATTGATGATGGTGGCCGTATCTTCCGGAAATTTGAACCCCGGTACGATGTTGGTGGGAAAAGGAACGGGTTTGATGACAGCAGCAGCAGCGGTAGACTGGGTTACATTTGGCTTTGGGGCGTTCCCCTGGCATGTGATGAGGAGTACGGCAAGGCTTGAAAAAAGAAATACCGTGAAGATTGTTTTCAGAAGTGAGTGTTTCATAATAACAAGGTTGGGCCGCGCGACGGTTTTGACGGGGCAAAGATGCCCCTGTAAAGAAGCGGCAGGCAAGCGCATAAATGCGGGTTTTCCCCAATGCGTATTTATGCGTTTGCCAACCCCGTATAAACACCTGTATTTTTGTATAAAGTCACGGAGCTCGACCTTTTATTCCGGAAAAATGAGGGGCGCAAAAATTTTTTTTCAAAAAAAATAACTTTTTTTTTGCATCATTTATTCAACAAATCCAATAGCCAACAGATAGGAAAACATGTTTTTTTTAATGATAAATTCAACCTTTTTGTCAAATTATTTCAAATTTGGCCAAATTCCGAAACCATGAAGAAAAAAAACTATTCAACAAATGAAAATTTCTGTCCTTTGCAAGTGTCGTGACCTGCCGCACTTTTGTACTGTCAATAAGAAAGAACGGCGGCTGAAAGCGAGAATGCGGCGAAATTATTGACCACCGACTTTGAAACTTTTCATGAGATTATATACGGGAAATCCGAACGCGGCGCAAAAGAGCGCCGCGTTTTTTTTGTGTCTGTTCGAACCTGAAAAACAGACTATCGCATCAACTCCTCAATGATTTTTCCCGTCGTAGCATTTGGCTCCATGATGCGCAGCATTGCTGCCAGCGTAGGTGCAATATCCGTGATGCTTACCTGGCGATACGTCTCACCCGGCTGAATTTTCCATCCATACCATAAAAGGGGCACGTGGGTGTCATAGGGATACTGCGAGCCATGTGTCGTGCCACCCGTAGCAAAAAGCCGGTCGTCGGCATGCCAGGCCGGGTCGAGTATGTAAATCAGATCGCCTGACCGCCGCGGATGGATACCCCGGCGCAATTCGGCGACAAACGGATATTCCGCCGGCAGCAATTCGAGTTCCTGCCGTGTAAGCACATCATACACCCCGGGCATGCCGCGCAACTGATCGCCGATGGCCAGTAATACATCTTCCGGTTTCAGGTCAAAATCATTCAGTGCATCCCAATTCAACCAGATTTGCTGGTTTTCGACGGCCAGAATAAAATTTCCGCTCAGTCCGAAAGCGGATGCGAGCGATTTTTCCAACTGTTCTTCGAGGGTGCTTTCCGGAAACACGCCGGCAGGTATCCGCAATTGATTCAGGTGGGCGGGCGTTTCGGCGCCGCCATGATCGGCGGTGAGAAAAACCAGTACATTGTTTTTGCCAAATTTTTTGTCCAGAAAATCCAGCAAACGCGCCACTTCCCGATCCATCCGTACATACATATCCTCCGTTTCTTCGGCATGGATACCAAAATGATGCGCGCAGTAGTCGGTCGCCGAATAACTGATGCTTATAAGATCGGGCCATTCGTCGGCGCCCAATTCCATTTTATGGATGGTTTCGATGGCGAAATTGGTAACAAGCGTGTTGCCATACGGTGTAAAACGCAACACACCATAGCCGCCTTTGGCCCTTGCAGCGGCAAAATCGTGCGGGAAGCCGCCTGTCATACTGGCGTATTTGCCCACAAAATTCCAGTTGGCAAAACTTTCGGTAGGCGCGTGCCCCAATTCCCAGGTCTTTTGCAAAAAAGTGTCGGGCCAGCGCCGGGCATTGTAATCACGCAGCCATTGTGGCAATCCGGCCGAATCAGGGTAATAAGTAGAAGTGATCCAACTACCCGAGGCATCGTCGAACCAATAACAGGCGTTCGGAATGTGGCCGGCAGGCAGGATGCTGCCTCGGTCTTTGAGGCAAACCGCCGCTACTTTCGAGCGAAAATTGTTGCTCAGCCTGAGTTCGTCGGTAATGGTGCTCGACAGCAGCGCAGCCGGCGAATGCTGCCCGGTTTCAGGATTCGTTTTGGCGTTGCCGCCCACCAGGCCATAGCGCTTGTCGGCTGTGCAATAGCGTTTGGCGCGCCACTCGGGATCCCACCAGTCGTTGCCGATGATGCCGTTGAGCGAGGGGGTGGCGCCGGTATAAATCGCGGCATGCCCCGGCCCGGTATAGGTGGGAACGTAGTTAAAACGGGTGTTTTCGCAAGAAAATCCGCCTTCCAGCAAACGGTTAAACCCATTGGCGCCATAATGCGCCTGGTAGCGGTAAAGAAAATCGTAACGCATTTGATCTACCACAATGCCTACGATAATTTTGGGACGGGCGAGGGTGCTCTTGGGCGCTTGCGCCGAAATATGGGCAAGCGCCAGCAGGAAGAAAAAAGGAATATAGCGCATCTGAAAGGTGTTTGTTTGACTCAGGGGATCTGGTTGCTGCAAAGGTGGGAAGTTAAGGCCTTTATTTTACCAGTTTACAAAAAGTTAGCCTTCGGAGTGAGTCCCAACCCGGCTTTTGAACTCATTTGTACCCGTCCCGCTGTCAAAACAGGCAGCTCAAACGGATTATTTTGAATCAGCCAACAACCGTCAATATCAGCAAAATCGCATTGCGGGGCCAGGAGTGCGGCTGCATAAATACCACAGGAACTTTCCGTCATACAACCGACCATACATTGCAAGCCACGCAAACGGGCTGCCTGCAGGGCGCGAAAACCTTCGGAAAGTCCCGTACATTTCATCAGTTTGATGTTCACGCCGTGAAAATGATCGGCTACCCGATCCAGATCGGCTAATCGTTGAAAACTTTCGTCGGCAAAAACAGGTAGCGGCGAGCGGGCGCTCAGCCAGGCCGCCGAGGCCAGGTCGTCTTTCGGGAAGGGTTGTTCGATGAGCCGGACGCCTTGTTCGGCCAGCCAGTGCGTCAAATCGAGCGCCGCCTCGCGATCCTGCCAGCCCTGATTGGCATCGGCATAAATCGGTTTGTCTGTCATTGCCCGCACGGTTCGGATAATACTCCGGTCATCGTCGGAGCCTAACTTTACTTTAATTATTTGAAAATCAAGGGCTTCTTCGAGTTTTTTTTGTAAAACTTCCGGACGATCCATACCCAGCGTAAAACTCGTTGGCGGCATTTCCCCGGGCGAAACAGCCAGTAACTCCCACAAGGGTTTTTTGACCACCTGGCCCCACAGATCGTGCAGAGCGATATCCACCGATGCTTTGGCCGCGTGGTTGCCGGGCGTCAGAGCATCTACCTGCGCCATGGTATCTTCGATCAGCTCGCGGATCGGGGCAGTCTCGGACCAATCTTTCAGCCCTGCTGACAAAATGCCGCTATCGGATAAGCTGCGCAAAAATCCGGACGCCGTTTCGTGGTTTTCTCCATAGTAAGGCGGCATTGCAGCTTCGCCAAATCCCCTGAATCCCTGCCATTCCATTTCGGTCAGTACGGCATTGGTATGGGTACGCGACCCTGTTGCAAGGCGAAATGGATAACGCAATTCGTACAAAAGGGGATGAATTCGTAAACGCATGAGAAATTTTGGGGCAAAATTCGACATTTTCGGACGGCAGTAAAAATGACGCAAGATGATAAAAAAATTTATCCCGGATTGGGAAAACGCCGACACAAAATGAGGTTGTCTATAGTTTTTTGACGCATTGACTTTTAATGGATTTTGAGGTGAAACAAGGCAAATTTTGCCGTCATAGCCGGAATCTATAACGGCAAAATTTAACGCAGTCGGAACCCCAAAGGCATAAAAGGCAATCGTTGAAAAAACTTTAGAGTGCCTCAATAGCAAACAAGCGCTAATTTTGCGGGAACATGGATAAAAAAGAGCCTTTTGCCATTTCCGTAAACGGAGGTCAGCACAATTTCGCCTTCCAGCCCGACGATGCCCATCAACTCGACATCGTGCCCGACGGCGCGGGCGCATTTCAAATTCTGCACAACGGACACGCTTTTCGCGCCGAAGTGCTCGAAACCGACTATGCCAACCGGCAGTTTACCGTGCGCATCAATGGCACAAAATTCACGCTGCATATTGCCGACCATTACGAACGTTTGATCCGGCAATTGGGCCTGAATGCCGCCGGCAGCCAAAAGCAAAATTCCGTCAAGGCCCCCATGCCTGGTCTCGTGCTGAATATCATGGTAGAAACCGGCCAATCCGTCCAAAAAGGCGATCCGCTCCTGATTCTTGAAGCCATGAAAATGGAAAATGTGATCAAAGCGGCCGCCGACGGCAGTATCAAATCTATTGCTGTTCAAAAAGGCGCACCGGTGGAAAAAGGGCAATTGCTATTGACCTTTGATGCTTGAAAATGAATAAATTACTGCTTTTTATGGGCCTTTTTGCGGCCCAAATTGCTTACGGGCAGGAAATTCAGATCAATGAAGACCCGCGGGTTAGCTCGGTCATGAAGGCCTGGATCAATGCCAACCGCGCTACTCCAAGGGTGGAAGGCTGGCGGGTGCAAATTATGGCCTCAACCGACCGCACACAGGTTGAACAGGGCCGCAACCGTTTCCGCACCGAATATCCCGAAATCCCCGCCAACTGGGTGCAAGAACAACCTTACTACAAACTCCGGGTCGGCGCATTCCGGAGCAAACAGGACGCGCTCTTTTTTATCACTTCTCTGGTTGGCTGGACCGGCGCTTATCCCGTCAAAGACAACAAGATACATCCGCGCGATTTTCTGGAACAGTAGGTCAGCCGGAACCGCCGTATAACACACCCATGTCGCAGCAGCCACTTCCCCTTTCTGGTTTTGATCGCCTCACCCTGGGCCTCTACCTCGCGCTGGTTTCAATCGGCTGGCTGATGATTTTTGCCGTTAATTACAACCCGGAAGCACCCTATGCCTTCCTCAGTCTGGGCCATGTGGCCGGCAAACAACTGGCATTCATGGGATTTTGCTTTGTGATGATGTTTATGGTGATGCTGTCTGACTGGTCGTTTTGGCGCACATTGGCCTTGCCGCTTTACCTGTTTTCTGTTTTGTTGTTGCCCGGCACCTTGCTGTTCGGTCGGGAAGTGAACGGCGCACAAGCCTGGTACCACATCGGCGGCTTTACTTTTCAACCTTCCGAAATCGCCAAATTCGGCGCCTGCCTGGCGATGGCGGCTTTTTTGAGCAGTCCAGGGGTTGATTTGCGTTTGTGGCGCGACCGCATCGTAGCTTTTGCGATTTTTATGATTCCCTCCGTGCTCGTTTTACTGCAAAGCGACACCGGTTCGGCACTGGTTTTTTTCTCCTTTTTGCTGGTTTTATATCGCGAAGGCTTGTCGCCAGTACTCTATGCATTGGGTTTTGGGACGGCAGCGCTGGTCATACTGGGCTTAAAATTTGATCTGCCCTCTTATACTGCCTCCTGGTTGATTGCCCTCGTTAATTATCTGCTTATCAACCGTTTTCGCGAAAAAAAACGGATTTGGTGGATCGTTTTTGTCGCACTTATACCTCTTACCATCTGGTGGATGTATCCCTTGCGCATGCTGATGGAGGAATTAAATGTTTCATTGCCCGACGAACAAATGCACCTGATGGTACTTTTACCGCACATTATCCTGTTTGTCGCGGCATTTATACCAAATTACTGGAAAAAAAACAGCATCGTGCAAGGGCAAATGCGGGTCTGGCTGGTGCTGCTTGCCTTGTCGGTTACGCTGATTTTTGCCGCAAATGCATTTTTTAATCTCCTGGCCCCGCACCAACAACAGCGTATTAAAATTTGGCTCCGCCCCAAAGAGGCCGCTTCGGAAGCGCGTGGCGCGGCCTATAACCTCCTGCACTCCAAAATGGCCATCGGCTCGGGTGGGTTTTTAGGAAAGGGGACCCTCGAAGGCAACATGACCAAACTGAAATACGTACCCGAACAAAGTACCGACTTTATCTTTTGCACCGTCGGCGAGGAACAAGGCTTCGTCGGGGTCGTCGGGTTGGTGGGTATTTTTCTGTGGCTCCTCTGGCGGATCACCATCCTGGCAGAGCGACAACGCTCCAATTTTTCACGTATTTACGCCTATTCGGTAGCCGGCATCATTTTCGTCCACCTGGTGGTCAATATCGGCATGACCATGGGGCTGCTGCCAATCATCGGCATCCCCCTCCCATTTATCAGCGCGGGCGGCTCCTCGCTGATCGGCTTTTCGCTGATGATTGCCGTATTGCTGAAACTGGATAGCAACCGGAACCTGGCCTGAACGGCGCTACCGTTATTTTTTTAGTAACAAGGCGCCGCCATAGCGCCCGTTTGTCAGCGTAACCTGCACCCGACAGACCGCAGGGATTTCTTTTACCTGTTCGAACAACAAAACATGGGAAACCCCTTCAGGTAAAGGGTCAATTTCCCTTGTTTGTATTTTTTTACCGGAAAAGTCAAATACCTCGACCCGTGCTGCGGAGGGCGTTTCCAGCCTGATTTTTGCAAAAACCGGCCCATCGGCAGGGTTGGGGAACAACTGAAAATCAAGCGCCCGCGCATCCGGTTCATACACGGCCGAAACACCCGGATTTTCAAATAATATCAGCACATCGTCGCCTTCATCGGTGCCGGTGATGTCCAGATCGCCGTCGCCGTCGCGGTCGTGCAGGATCGCACAGGAAGCATTCAGGGAGGCCGGTAAAATATCCACCTGGATAAAATTGCCCGCGCCGTCGTTTTCAAACACCGAATAATTGTTGCTGTCGTAACTGCTCGTCACCAAATCCACATCGCCGTCGCCGTCGAGGTCGCCTGCATCAATGGCAAGGGGAAAAATATGGTCGTTGGCATTGAGGTTTACCGGCGCCGACAGTCCTCCGATGCCGTCGCCAAACAACACGGCGGTTTTATTTCCCTGCGAATTGGCGGAAGCGACATCCGCATATCCATCGCCGTTAAAATCGGCGAAACACATCATCCAGGGGTTGCCGGTGACGGTCATCTCCGTGGAAAAATTGAAATTTCCCAGGCCATCGCCGAGAAAAAGCGCCACCTTTTTGGTGGCATAAAATCCGACAAAAAAATCGGCGATTCCGTCGTTGTTGGCATCTGTCAGGGCCAGGGCGCTTTCGCCGTTGCCGTTGGGATTGAACTGGGTGAGTACGAATGTGCCGTCGCCCTGGTTTTCCAGCCGGTTCATGGTGCCGTCGTTGCGGTTGGCTGTCAGGATATCGTCGTCGCCGTCGAAGTCGAAATCACCCACTACCACGGCGCGGGTGGCATTGCCGGTGGTGTATTTGTCCATCTGCGGGAAGCCGCCCTGTCCGTCGCCAAACAGAATCCGCGTTTCGTTGTGGTGCGCAGTGGTCACCACCAGGTCAATTTCGCCGTCATTGTCGAAGTCGGCGGCTTCGTTCGGACTGGCAGATGCCGTACCCATCGGGATGGGGTTGATGTTGGTGGCCGGAAATTGTCCGGCGCCGTTGTTGAGCAGGATGCGCAGGTCGTCGGAATGTTCGTTCACCGTGGTTATATCGCTGTGGCCGTCGTTGTTCAGGTCGCCGGCATAGGCGCCATAAGTTTGGATCCAGGATTCGTCGGGCAGGCGCAATTCAATCACGTCCACCTGGTTTTGTTGCAGCGAGCCCGGGGCGGTGCGGATGTTGTATTGCCAGAAATAGCCTGGTTCGAGCGCGACGCCCGAGGCGGCACGCAGTAGCCGGTTGGCGCAAACCGTGACCATTTCACCGGCAAAAAAAGGTTCGGCGGGGGTAAAAACGATGCGTTTGTCGCCATCGGTCAACGCGAAGACGCCCGCCGCCGGTCCCGACCAGCGGCCAAAAACCCGGACCGAGGCCGCCGACACCGATGCCGGATCGAGCGCTGCATCGAATTGAATTTCAATATTTTGCAAGGGGGCGGCGTTGCCGCTCAGGTGCTTGGGAGCAACACCCAGCACCTGCGGGTTTTGGGCAATCAGGCCGATGGCTGAAAAGAGAAATCCGAAGCAGAATAGACGTGTTACGATGGAGGCCTTTGAGCGAGAAAAAAAGCCCTTTTTTCGACTGGTGAGGCAAATTTTGCAGTCGAGATCGGGTATATTCGGCGAAAAATTTAACGAAATCAGGTGGAAAAGGGGCTTTTTTATCGCCAAAGGACCCCACCGTAACAAGTCTAATGTCTTGCGCATAAATCGAACGGGTTGTTGTGATGCAAAGGTGCGTGCATCGCGGCAGATTTGAGTCGCGATTTTGGCAAGTTGTGTACTTTTGCGCGCTATTTTTCCAGCAGTTTCCCTTGACTTTCCAACTCCTCCATACCGATCCCCATTCCCGCGCACGGGCAGGCGTTTTGACCACCGGCCACGGCGCCATCGAAACGCCTATTTTTATGCCGGTAGGCACCGCCGCTACCGTCAAAGCCGCTCACCAACACGAGCTGCGCGACGATATCGGGGCGCAGATTTGCCTCGGAAACACCTATCATCTTTACCTCCGTCCGGGACTGGAAGTATTGCAGGCCGCCGGGGGTATCCACGGCTTCAACGGCTGGAAAGGCCCCGTTCTGACCGACAGCGGGGGGTTTCAGGTATATTCGCTGGCGCACCGGCGCAAGATAAAAGAGGAGGGTGTCACCTTTCAGAGCCACATTGACGGTTCGCGGCACACCTTCACGCCGGAGAATGTGATGGACATCCAGCGCATCATTGGCGCCGACATCATCATGGCCTTCGATGAATGTACGCCCTACCCCTGCGAATACAAATATGCCAAAAATTCGCTCGAACTGACCCACCGCTGGCTGGCGCGCTGCATCGAACGGTTCGATGCCACCGAGCCGCTTTACGGGCATTCACAAGCTTTGTTTCCAATCGTGCAAGGCAGCACTTTTCCTGATTTGCGCCGCATTTCGGCCGAAACCATCGCTTCGCACGGGCGCGTGGGCAACGCCATCGGCGGCTTGTCGGTCGGCGAACCAGCCGAGGAAATGTATGCCATGACCGAACTCGTAACGGAAATTCTGCCCGCCGACAAGCCGCGTTACCTGATGGGCGTCGGAACGCCGGAAAATATCCTGGAGAGCATTGCAAGGGGCATTGACATGTTCGATTGTGTATTGCCCACCCGTAATGCAAGGCACGGCATGTTGTACACGCCGGAAGGAATCGTCAACATTCGCAACCAGAAATGGCAACGTGATTTTACCCCGATAGACCCCGACAGTCCGGTACACACCAGTCGCACCCATTCGAGGGCCTACTTGCGGCATTTGTTTATTTGCAACGAAATACTCGGCATGCAACTCGCCACGCTTCAAAATCTCGGCTTTTACCTCTGGCTGGTAGGCGAGGCGCGTTCGCATATTCTTGACGGTACATTTTTAACCTGGAAAAACGAGATGGTAAAAAAAGTAAGCCGCCGGCTTTGAGTCGCGCCGGGGTTTGCGAAAAAAAAGCCCGACCTTCGCGCCGCAAATACTGATTGCGTCATCATGCTCGACAAACTGCAAGCCATTCGCGAAAAATATACCTATCTGGAGGAGCAACTCGCCGACCCGGCCACGGTGGCCGATCCCGACAAATCGAAAAAAGTAAACAAGGAGTACAAAAAACTCCAGCCCATCGTACAGGCTGCCGAACAGTACGAAAAAGCCCTGGCGCATATTGACAGCGCCCGCGCGATGCTCGCTGCCGAAACCGACCCGGAGATGCGGGAAATGGCGCGCGAGGAGATCGCCCTGCTCGAACCCGAACGCGACGCACTCGAAGAACAACTCAAAACCCTGCTTACGCCCAAAGACCCCGAAGACGAAAAAGACGTCATCTTTGAAATTCGCTCGGGGACCGGCGGCGACGAAGCTGCGTTGTTTGCCGGCGACCTGTACCGGATGTACGGGCGCTATTTTTCTGAACAGGGTTGGGAAGTTGAAGTGCTCGACGAAACCCCCGGCACGGCGGGCGGTTACGCCAAACTGGTGCTGGACGTTTCGGGTGAAAATGTGTACGGCAAGCTGAAGTTCGAATCGGGCGCGCACCGGGTGCAACGGGTGCCCGAAACCGAGGCCAAAGGCCGGGTGCATACTTCGGCCGCCACCGTGGCCGTTTTGCCCAAAATGGAAGCCGAAGACATTGATATTCGAAAGGAAGACATTCGTACCGATGTGTTTCGCGCATCGGGCGCCGGCGGGCAGCACGTCAACAAAACCGAATCGGGCGTACGATTTACCCACTTGCCTACCGGCGTAGTGGCCGAAAGCACCGAAAGCCGTTCGCAACATAAAAACCGAGAAATCGCCATGGGCCGCCTCGTACAACAAATCCGTGAGGCACAGTTACAAAAAGAAGCCAGCGCCATGGCCTCGGCGCGCAAAAGCCTTGTGGGAACGGGTGACCGCTCCGAAAAGATTCGTACTTACAACTGGCCGCAAAACCGCGTCACCGACCACCGGCTGGAAGGCGACAACAAAAATTTCAATCTCGACAAGGTAGTGGAAGGCGACCTGGAGCCCATCGTCGAGGCGCTGACCATTGCCGACAACGCAGCAAAATTGCAGGAATAAACCCGCTAAGGAACGATCAAAAAATAAAATTCCGAAAAACACCGAATTTGTCCCCCCAATCCTCCTACCCTCAACCATTCACCATTTATCCAATTCAATGCTCTGACTATGAAAAAATTGGCTCTTCTTTTTTGTTTTGCCGCCTTCCTGCTGGGTAAATCCGAGGCACAACGCGGCTTGCGTTTTGGTTTCCAAAGTAGTCCCACCTGGTCGTGGTTGCGTACCAGCGACCGAAAACTGGAAGGAGTGAGTTCCAACTGGGGGGTAAAACTTGGCGCAATGGGCGAGTATTATTTTGCCAATAATTATGCCCTGACATCTGGGCTTGGCTTCGGTTTTAATCACGGCGGCACCTTGCAAAACGGCTATTCGCGCTGGCGACCCTGGGACGAGTCTGACCTTACCGAAATCCGTTCCGACACGTTTTCAACCGATGCAAAATTGCATTACCGCATCAATTATGTGGAAATCCCGTTCGGTTTAAAAATGCGTGGCGGTTCGAATGAAGACGCGCGATTTAAATTTTATGCCGAACTCCCCATATTCACCCTTGGCTTTGTCACCAAAGGCACTGGCGATATTCGCGGCACCGACGATCAGAATCTGGAAGACATCAATATCCGCGACGAGGTGAAGGGCTTGTCGCTGTCGTGGGGTCTCGGCGGCGGCATTGAATATGAATTTGCTACCAGTACCACCCTGGTCGCGGGGCTGGCATTCCAGAAACAGTTTACAGATGTAACCCGCGACGGATTTGTGGAAAAAACGGCAGGTAACTGGCAGAAAGAAGATTCCAAAGCCACTTTTGGCGCTATTGCGCTTAAACTGGGTATCTTTTTCTGAGTTTACAACACGGCAATATGGAAAACTTGATTAGGATGCCCTGATTTTCCGGCGTTTGTGTGCCGCTTTTGTGTAAACAATTGTCCGACCCTCATTAATAAACAGGAGTTGCCCCGTTGTGTGGGCAACTCCTGTTTTTTTATGTAAAAAGCCCTGACAGGTAAAGCCATTTTAGTCCCTGTTGGTGGAGACATCAACAAGAAACGGAAGACCACAAACCACCCCCTATTTCTTGTCTGAAACCGGTTCGGTTTCGTCTTTCAGGATACTGATCGCCTCCGTTGTACGGGAAATGCGCTCGTAGTTGAGGCTGTAGTAAACAAATTTGTGGTCGCGGCGCGTCACTACCAGATCGGCGTGGCGCAAAACACGCAGGTGTTGCGAGGCGATGGATTGTTCAATTTCGAGGGCGGTGTAAATCTCGCCTACGTTGGCAGCGCCTTCCTTGTTCTGGTGAATGGTGCGAATGATCTTTATTCTGAGCGGGTGAGCCAGGGCCCTGAGAATACGCAGCGCAATACGCAGCTGCTCATTGCTGACAATAGGGATGGGTGTGTGTTTGTTCATGTTTTTTCGCCTTGTAATCGGAATGAGATTATCAAAAATCGCGGGCAAAGATGCGATACGCCTTTTGAATGACAAACTTTGCGAAATAAAAAACGCAGGCCGCTCTGAACGACAGAACGGCCTGCGATGAGTGCCATTTACTTAAACATTAAACAAAGCAAAACATTAGAGCCTTTCTAAATTTTCGCTGCACTTCAAATGCGGTAAATCGCAAATTCTGATCGGAAATCAGGCGACCAAATCCTCCACGAGGGAAGAAATCTGGCCCAGTCGGTTGCGGTTCACGGAATAGAAAATGAACTTGCCGTTTCGTTCCGTCTGCACAACGCCGGCGCTGCGCAGGATAGCCAGATGCTGACTGGCTACGCTTTGTTCGAGCCGGAGTTTCACGTAAATTTCGGTGACCGTCATGCGTTTGTTCTCTTCGAGGAGATCGAGCATTTTTTGGCGCAATTTGTGGTTCACGGCGCGCAACACCAGCACAGCCTTGCGCAACTCAATATAATCGAGCAGCGCATCGTGCGCTCCTTGTTTGAGCGCCACTTTTTCGATGTTTGTTTTTCCCATACTAAATGTTTTGAAAAAGGTGAGTAAACACAGTTTTGAAACGCAATTACCCCCAAAACTGTGCCAGTTTATTTTCTCAAAAAAAGACATACAACTGAAATATCAAACGTAAGTCCTTTTATTTCAGTACGAAAATAAGCAATAGAAATCTACAAATTGAATTTTACCCTTATTTTTTTCAAAAAGCCGCCCTTGTGGGCGTCGTGATGTTTGGCGGCTTCATGTAGAGGGGGCCAAAATAGGCAACATCCTGAAAATCATGCATTTGATACGCTTGCTCGGCAAGCGGCGCCAGATAGGCGGCAGAACATTTTTTTATTGCAGAAAAAACCGTTCCTTCAGGATACCGACCGCTTCTTGCCTTTTCCATGCCGTTCCCGGACAAAACCAGCCGCGACCCGGCAGGAAGCCCGGCTTGATCCGACAGGAAATTTTCAAACAAATTATTTTCCAAAATAAGCGGCTGCGGCGGCGCTATTTCCCGCAACGCCTCATCATAAACCGCCAGCCAAACCTCCTGTCTGCGCGCATCAAGCATAGGCGCCGCAAAAGCCGGCGAAGCATCCGGCTCCGTCGCCAGACTGGCTGCAGCCAAGGCCAACAGGGTATTGACCGCTATCAAAGGTTTGTCGAGCGAATAACAAATGCCTTTTGCCGTAGCAACACCCACCCGCAGCGAGGTGTAGGCCCCCGGCCCCGAACTGACTGCCACGGCATCCAGATCGGCAAGAGGAATGCCCGCCGATTGACAACACGCTTCGATGTGAAGGGTCAACAGGGCGGTGTGTTGCAGACTTTCGGGCGTTTCAACCAGCGCCGCCACCCGGCCGTCCACACTAATGGCGGCGGAGCAAACCGTGGTTGCCGTTTCGATGAGCAGGATTTTTGCCATGCATGGAAAAGATTGGGGCGCAAAAGTAAGCGGCTATTGCCCTACTTTTGAGCGATTTTTTTGACCTGCACGCTCCGCCGCCAAAAGGCGACACCCGAAACAAACAGCCCATGTTACTTTACAACGTTACCGTTACGATTGATCTGAGCGTCCATGAAGACTGGTTGAAATGGATGCGCGAAACCCATATTCCGGATGTGATGATTACCGGCATGTTCATTTCATACCGGCTTTGCCGCCTCATAGGGCATGAGCACACCGATTCGGAAATTTATGCGGTGCAATACGCCGTGAAAGACATGGCGCATCTGGTGCGCTATCAAAACGAATTCGCCCCCGAATTGCAACGGCAACACAAGGAACGTTATGACGGGAAATATGCCGTTTTCCGCAGTGTGATGGAAGTGATTGACCATAATGAAAAAGGGTAACGCCGCCGTATGCAAACTCAACCCTCCCTGATACGGCTTTCCAGGCCCCCGGCGCCACTCACAGGCGAAATTGCCCTCGAAGGCTCAAAAAGCATTACCAACCGCGCACTGATTGCACTGGCCCTGGCCGGCGCCCGACCGGCCGACTGGCTGACAAACATGGCCGCTTCCAAAGATTCGGAAACCCTGATCGGGATGCTCGCACAAACCGATGGTCCCTACGACGCCGGCGACGCCGGTACGAGCTTCCGGTTTATGACGGCCTATCTGGCCCTGCGCCCCGGCAAACAGGTGCTGACCGGCTCGGCCCGCATGCTCGAACGACCGGTCGGCCCGCTGGTGGAAGCCCTGCGGGCGCTGGGAGCCGACATTCGTTTTTTGGGAAAAGAAGGATTTCCTCCCCTGGAAATCGGCGCCATCTCGAACACAGGAAATTTCGTCAGCGTGGCCGCCAACGTCAGCAGCCAGTTTCTTTCCGCTTTGCTCCTCATTGCGCCATATCTGCCGCAGGGACTGGTTTTGCAGCCGGATGGCCCGCTGGTGTCGCGACCCTATCTGGAAATGACCTTGCGCCTCATGCAATACTTCGGCGCTGCTGCCGACTGGCAGGGCGACCGGTTGGTCGTGCAACCTGGCGGCTACCAACCGCGGCCGCTGACCGTAGAGGCCGACTGGTCGGCGGCGTCTTACTGGTATGCTTTGGCGGCACTGGCGCCGGAGGCGGATTTGCGACTGCGCGGTTTGCAGGCGCAAAGCTGGCAAGGCGATGCGGTATTGGCGGATATGATGGAACGCCTGGGCGTTCGGACGGAACAGGGCGAAAATGAGGTGCGAGTGATTAAAACAGGCGCTGCGCACCGGTCTTTTTTTGAATATGATTTTCTGGAGTGTCCCGACATCGCCCAAACCCTGGCGGTGGTTTGTGCCGGATTGGGCGTCAACGGTTTGTTCAGCGGACTGGAAACCCTCAGGATCAAGGAAACCGATCGCATCGGCGCCTTGAAAACTGAATTGGCCAAGGTGGGTGTCACATTTGTCCGCCTTCCGGCACAATTCAATAAAAAAGCGCCAGACAAACAATTCTACCACCTCAACGGCAAAGCTGATTTATCCTCCTTGCCGCGTTTTTCCACCTACGGCGATCATCGAATGGCCCTGTCTTTTGCCGCCTTGTCCATGCTGGGGCCGGTTGAAATCGAACATCCGGAGGTGGTGGGTAAATCATATCCCGGGTTTTGGCAGCATCTGGCCCAACTGGGTTTTCTTATTGAACGTTGAGGCAGACAAACAGGGTTCGTTGCTATAAAATGTGGATCGTTTTAAAACCTGCGTTAAAATTAAATTATGCGGTTTTGAGGCTTTGAGTAGTTTTACGCCCTCCCTGTTTTTCGCCCGGATTCAGGCGCGGCAGGCACAACACAATTCAAAAACAGCATTCATGAAAAAAATCGGAATCCTACACGGCAAAGAAACTTCTTTCCCAGAGGCCTTCGTGGCCCGCATCAACGCGAAAAACGTGAAAGGTGTGGTCGCCGAACCCGCACATGTGGACGAGTTGATGCAGGGAAACCCCACGCCCTATGCAGTAATGATTGATCGTATCAGCCAGGACGTGCCATTTTATCGCGCCTATCTCAAAAACGCAGCGCTCAACGGAACGGCAGTTTTGAACAACCCGTTCTGGTGGAGCGCCGACGAGAAATTTTTCAACAACTGCCTGAGCACCAAAATTGGTGTGCCGGTACCCAAAACCATCCTG
>JANRLZ010000354.1:0-5635 GCA_033762055.1 Saprospiraceae bacterium | reverse complement strand
TGAAAAATGGGTGAGATGATTTTAGGGGTTGTTGAGGCGTTTGGAGGGCGTAATGCGGGTACATTATAACCGACAAACAACGAAAACAGACACTAAAAGCAGCCGCCAATTTTTTAGATACTAAGTTGGTTCACCACTAGACATGTGCTTAAGGAACGGGGTAATAATACCTCCCGGATCAGGGGCGCATCGGTTCGAGGTAAAAGGCGGTTTCGAAAACCGGCGTCTCCACAACCGCCTCAATTTCAATATTAACCGTGATATCGTCGAGCAGATTGTCGCTGCGAAGGGCGAAGAAATAGGTTCCTTCGAGCGGACTGTAACGTCGTTGCACATCCACACTGATGCCGGTTTGCTGAATAAAGGCCGTGTAATTTTCCCCCTTGGAAAAATGCTGCCAGTTGTCCCAGTCAACCACGGCGTATTCCACATCTTCGCCTGCTTTGGAGGTGCTCAGATCAATAGCCATGCCCAGCGCGAAGGCTGCAAGGGCTGTTTCCGGCTCTATACCGAGCAATTTTGCAGCGCCGCCCTGAAAGGCCTGTTTGAGTTTTTGTGCGTCTTCGCGCCGGGCTTCCTGTGCCGCTTGTCCTACTGCGATGCGATAGGCCCATTGCCGGGTATTGGGCGGCAGGGTAAATTGATAGGCGTTGACCGCTTTTTTCAGATAAAATTTGCTGGCGCTGACGGTCGCCTGACCGCCCAGCGACATCATTTCCGTTTTTTTGCCGGTTTGAATGCTTTTTTTGGCAATTCTAAAGGTCGGCGTTTCCCGAACATCCCAGTCCAGACGCGTATCAAAACGGGCCGTTTCGGGTCCGGCGGCTTTGCGCTGAAGGGTGAAACGGCAAATTTTTTTACTCAACCCTTTTTCATAAAATCGCAGGCGGTAAATACCCGTACGCGGTATCAGGATGGTTTTTAACAAAACAGAATCCAGTTCATACGCCCGAAAAAGGAGGTGATTTTCAGGAAACTGCCCGAATTCTATGGACTTAATCTCTTTACCGCTCAGTTCTTCCACCCGTAGCTCCACCTCATCACCTTCCGCAAACGCATAAAAGTCCTCCCGTTCCCCTTCCAGGCGGAACGTCTGATCTGCAACCGGCTGCGCGCCCAACGCCGCGCAGGCTAAGAGAAAAATCAGCAGTAGAATGCGCATGTTGAAGGAGATTAACGTTTATCAGGGTTTAGGAGGGTTGATGGGGTTTATAAGGTTTAGGGCGTTTAGTTGATTGATTATCAAATTAATGTAAAGCCCATAAACCCTCCTAAACCCCGATAAACCCCATAATAAACCCCCTTACAGCGGCAACGCCGAATAACGCTCGATAAACGCCTTCAGTTCATCTACCATGGCAGGCGAGCCGATGGCAATGGTACAGCGCTGGTGCAGTTCGGTGGGCCCGATATCAAGGATACGTTTGAGACTGGTGTTGAGCGCTTTTCCGCCGGCCTGTTCGATGAGCATGGCCAGGGGGTTGCATTCGTACAAAAGGCGCAATTTACCTTTCGGATATTTCCGGGTGCTGGGATACAGGAAAATACCCCCCTGAATAAGAATGCGGTGTACGTCGCTCACCATGCTGCCAATATAACGCAGGCCGTAGTTCTGGTCGGAACAATGGTCAATGTACCGGCGCATTTCAAGGTCGAATTTGGAGTAATATCCCTGGTTAACGGAGTAAGTCTGGCTGTTCTCCGGAATGCGCATGTTGCGATGGCTGAGGCAGAATTCGCCGATGCTGGGGTCGAGTGTGAACCCGTTTACACCACGGCCGGTGGTGTAAACCAGCATGGTGGAGGTGCCGTACAACACATAACCGGCTGCAACCTGTTTGGTGCCGGGTTGCAAAAAATCTTCGCGGGTAGCCGGTCCGGCAGGGTCGCTTTTGCGGCGATAAATAGCGAAAATGGTGCCTACCGACATATTGACGTCAATGTTGGAAGAACCGTCGAGCGGGTCGAACATCACCACATAGTGACTTTGTTTGGAGCCAACGGGTGGAACGTTGATAAAATCATCGTTTTCTTCCGAGGCAATCGCGCAGCATTCGCCCGAATTTTGCAGGCATTCGATAAGGCGTTCGTTGGCGTACACATCGAGTTTTTGCTGGGTGTCGCCGCTCTGGTTTTCAGAGCCGTCGGCGACGCCGAGGATGTTGACCAGGCCTGCTTTGTTTACCTCGCGGTTAATAATCTTTGCTGCTACGCCAATGTCGCGCAACAGGCCGGTGAGTTCGCCGGTAGCGTAATCGAAATCTTTTTCCGAACGCAGAATAAACTCGTCCAGCGTAACGATCCGGTTGGTTGGGATGGTACTGAGGTCAGAGGTGGTGGCGGTGCCGTTGGAGGCAGATTTTTTTGTGGTGGCCATAACTTGGTTCGTACAATGTTTGATGGATGGCAAAAAGGCGGCTCAAAAGTAGCAAGAAATGTAATTGCCGAACTGTGACAAATTATTCCGCGGTTTTTGCGCACTTTTGTTCGACGGCACTGTTTCTTAGCAAAATCTGCAAAAAGATGAAAAACCTCGTTTGGGCTGTTTTCGTCGCCCTGGGTGTTCTGGCAGCCTGCGCCAAATTGCCGGAGGAGATCCCGCTTCCGACCAAAATATGCGTACGCACCCAGCATCATTCTCAACCTATCCCGCATGCTACCGTGTACCTGAAATACAATACCGATTCATTCCCGGGCTACGACCAGCCGACCTCATATTTTGATGCCTCGTTCAAAACCGGCGCCGACGGCAGGGGTTGCATTCAGTCGGTACCGGAAGGACGCCATTGGCTGGTTGCTTTTGGCTACGACAGCCTCTACTTCCCGCATTTTGTGTACGGCAGCATGCGTGCCGAGATTTCCATTTCTCACAAACCCGTGCTGGATACGATTTTGTATATTTCGGAATAAGGAACGATCATTGTTTCAACACCCGCGCGGTGTACAAGGCGCCCTTGATTTCCAATTCAAGCACATACGCCGCCGCCGGCAAAAAGCCGAGATCGAGGTTCTCTGCGGGCGCCTTTAATGTCAGCAAGATTTGCCCCGATTGATTTTTCACTCGTAAAACATCCGGTTTGCCCAGCCCGGGAAACGACAATCGAATCTGCGCGCTGAAAGGGTTGGGATATACCTGTAAATCTGGGGGGTGAACGGCTTCCACACCCGTGCTTTCCGGTATCCAGCCGCCGGTTTCAAAACTCCACAGCGATTCATCTACCAATGTTATGCCGTTAAAGGCCGTGCGCTCGTTGGCTATGTAAGCATTGCGGTTGGTGTAAAATCCAACACTTTCCACTTGTCCTGTCTGCAAGGCGGTGCCAAGCTCGATGCGGCGTTTATTGCCCGAAAAAAACAAATCCGTTCCGGCGGGCCAATCCCACAACAACCAGCAAAAAACGGTCGGGATAAAGGGCCGAAGGTCATAGCCGACCAGCGCGACCACTTTTCCGTCGGGCGAAATCGCGGCCCCGGTAATCAGTCCGTCGCTGTCAAACGATTCCACTATTTCAGCGGCATTGTTCGACGGATTGATGCGATAGTGTACCGTGTTGTAATGGCGCCGGCTTTTTGTGAAAAGATGCACGGCGCCTTCGCGCACAAGCATGGCCTCGCAATCGTACACCGTGCTGTCTTCCGGCTGCGTGGAAAAGTCGGTTTGGTCAATATAGGAAAAGGGCAAAAAAGACCAGTCAAACTCCGCTACCGTCGGGCTATTCCCGTTGCCGATGACGGAATAAGGCACGATGTACACCCCGAGATTTTGTCGGTCGTTGTTATTGTTGCCAAAATCGCCGATGTACAGATACTGCCCGTCGGCGGCCATATCTTCCCAGTCGCGGTTGTGGGCATTATCGAGCGTAATGGTTTGTTCGATATCGCCGGCGGCGGGTGTAATGCGAAAAAACACTTCGTCGGAGCCGCTGTCGTTGTGCGCCCACCAGCGTCCGCCCCCTGCGCTTAGTCCGCTGATTTCTTGCAGGGTACCCGGCAATTCAGCCACCAAAGTCGGGGTATATGCCGTAGGCGGATAGGTGCAGGAGCCGTCGTTCGATGTGGCCGCAGGGTTGTAATTGATCGCCTGCGGGTCGGGACAGCCGGGTTGCGCCGAAAGAGGCCAGTATAAAAAGAGGGATAAAACGACAACGAGGAAAATATGCATCGGCAAAACGCTTTTGGGACAAAGGTAAGTGACGTCGCGGGCAGTTAATTTTCTTTTGATTTTCACCGGATTCATTCCAAAACTATGTTCCTTTGACGATACCTTCAAACGCAAACCACACCATGTTCAACCTGCCTTTGCTTCGTATCGCCACCATCGGCGTAATTGTTATGATGGCCGTCATGTGGTGGACCGGCCGGCCGATGGGGCCGGGTGGTATTCTATGTTTTGAATTTGCCGGCACCCTGCAAAATGCCGACGAAATCATGGGCCGCTGGGGCGAACGCGGCAGGGTCGCTGCGTTGCTGCACACCCGGCTCGACTTTATTTTCATACTTTTTTATGCCTCCTGGGGGTTTCTTTCGCTGCGATCACTGGGCGCCGGCGAGCCGCTGAAATGGCTCCGGGATGCTGCCCGATTCCTGTCGTATGCCATGTTGATGGCCGGTGTAATGGATATTTTTGAAAACCTCTGCATGACACAGGTGATGGGCGGCAGCCGGCTGGAGTTTTATCCCCGGGCAGCCTGGTGGCTGGCTGGGATCAAATTTGTTTGTATCAGCATGTCGCTGCTGTTGATGCTGGTTTTATGGGGTAGAAAACAGATCGAAAAAATCAGTGGATCGCGTACATTGGGCGGCTAAAATGGCTCATATGACTTACACCACACCACTTGCCCTGCTGGTCACTCTGTTCCTGCTGATTGCCTGTTCGCACAAAGACCTGGAGTTATCTTACCCGGAAACGTCGCCGCAGACAGCCGACGTGGAATGCGATACCTGCCGGTATCCGATCGTAATGGTACACGGCTTTTTGGCCTCCGGCGATACCTGGACCAAATTCTTTCAACATTTTCACTCCAACGGTTATCATCGCCTCTGGTTGCGTGCTTTCGACTGGAACAGCCTGGCCCAATTTGGCGGCAACAATACCGCCGATTTACTTGATCAATTCATTGATACTGTACTGGCCCAAACAGGCGCCACACAGGTTCGGCTGATCGGGCACAGCGCCGGCGGCGGCGTATGTTACACCTATTTGTCCGACGCCGCACGGGCTGCCAAGGTAGACGGCTATGTACACATCGGCTCTTCCGTTCAGCCGGCGCCGGCCGGTCCCAACGGTACGGAACCTACGCTCAATCTCTGGAGTCCCGACGACGCCATCGCGCAAGGCGGCGATATCAATGGCGCCGTAAATGTGCAACTGGCCGGCAAAGACCATTACGAAGTTGCTACGAGCCAGGCCTCTTTTGATGCGGTATGGCAATTTTTTCACAATGCCCCGCCTGCCACACTCGAGATCACGCCGCAAGGACCGCTGGTTTGTGTTTTGGGAAAAGTGCTTTATTTTGGTGAAAACACCCCGCTCGAAGGCGCCACCGTGCAAATTTGGGAAGTCAACCCGGGCACCGGCCAGCGGGTCAACGCCGTCCCTGATTTTACATTTACCACCAACGCCGCCGGACAATGG
>JANRLZ010000353.1:0-2775 GCA_033762055.1 Saprospiraceae bacterium | reverse complement strand
CTAAAAAATTGGCGGCTGCTTTTAGTGTCTGTTTTCGTTGTTTGTCGGTTATAATGTACCCGCATTACGCCCTCCAAACGCCTCAACAACCCCTAAAATCATCTCACCCATTTTTTAGATACTAAGTTGGTTCACCACTAGGAAGTTGTATTGAAAATCGGGTAAGAATGCAGCCCTTCCGCGTTTTAGAATAAATCACATTGATCAATCAACCACTGATATGTCGCACCCCGATCCGCAAGAAACACGCAGGCAGATTCGTCGCTGGCTCCTGCTTTTTGTCGTGCTGCTCATTCTGAGCGGGCTTACCGCTTTCCCGATTCAGACCGAATTGAACTGGCTGATGCAATACCGGGACTGGTTTCCCGCTCCGTTGCAATTTTGGCTGGAAAAAATAACCATTGCAATCAACGACACCTATGCCAAATATCCGGAACTGGCATACGGTTACGACTGGCTGGCCTTTGCACATATAGTAATTGGCGTAGCGTTTATCGGCCCCTGGCGCGACCCGGTAAAAAACATCTGGGTGGTGGAATGGGGGATGATCGCCTGTGTGATGGTGCCTTTTTTGGCATTTATTTGCGGCCCCATTCGCAACATTCCGCTCTTTTGGCGGCTGATTGATACTTCTTTTGGCGTTTTCGGCATTATCCCTTTATGGGTGATTTGGAAAAAAATCAAACGTTTGGAACCGGCTGCCGCCTGATTACGACAGGTATTTTCCTACGATCGGCAAACGACGCCCCATACCGAACGCCTTGGTGCTGACTCGTATGACGGGCGCAGCCTGTTCGCGTTTGAATTCATTGATGTTTACCATGCGCAAAACGCGTTTTACCAGCGCCTCGTCGAAACCCATTGCCACCAGTTCATTCGGGCCTTTGCGGCATTCGATGTATTGGAACAACAAGGGATCGAGCGTTTCGTAGGGCGGCAGGCTGTCGGTATCCTTTTGTCCGGGCCGCAATTCGGCAGAAGGCGGTTTGGCAATCGTGTTCTGGGGCACAATTTCCCGCTCGCGGTTCAGGAATTTTACCAGTTCATAAATTTCCGTTTTATACACATCGCCCAGCACGGCGAGTCCACCGCACATATCGCCATACAAGGTGCCATACCCCACCGACATTTCACTTTTGTTGGTGGTATTGAGCAGAATATGGCCAAATTTATTGCTCATGGCCATCAGCAGGGTACCGCGTACGCGGGCCTGAATATTTTCCTCCGTGACGTTGAAAGCCTGCCCGGCAAATTGTTCGGCAAGCGCCGACTCAAATGCCTGGTACATGGGTAAGATAGGTACGATGTCGTATTGTATGCCCAAATTCTCGGCCAATTGGCGCGCATCGGCCACGGAATGATCGCTGCTGAACTGGCTGGGCATGAGCAAAACGCGCACATTTTCGGCGCCTAAGGCTTCGGTCGCCAAAACAGCGGTAACGGCGGAATCAATGCCCCCCGAAAGCCCCAGGATTGCTTTTTTGAAGCCTAATTTTTGAAAATAATCCCGTATGCCCATCACCAGCGCATCGTGGATGAGCCGAATCTTATCTTTAGCTTGTTCGCGGTTTTGTCCGCCACGCTGTACTTCGTCGAGTTCGTAAATATTAAGGCATTCTTCAAAATAAGGCATTTCGTCAAATACCGCCCCGTCGGGCGAAACAACAAGGCTGCCGCCGTCGAAGATGACATCGGTTTGACCGCCCACCATATTGGCATAAAACATGGGAATACCGTATTGCCGCACATTGGCTCTGACGGTATGGATGCGCACATCGGCATGCGCATAATCGAACGGAGAAGCCGAAATATTGACGATAAAATCGGGTTTTTCGGGCATCATTTCATCGAGTGGACAAATGGTGTACAGCGGATTTTCGTTGCCGAGATTCCAGATGTCCTCACAAATTACCACAGCAATGCGTTTGCCTTTGAATGCCATGGTTTTAAACTCGGTGGCGGGTTCAAAGTAGCGGTATTCATCGAAAATGTCGTAAGTGGGCAGCAAGGCTTTGTGTTGCACGCCGACGATTTCACCATTGTACAATAAATAGGCGGAATTGTACAGGTCTTTGCCTGCCAGAACGGGGTTGCGTGTGGGAGCGCCGACGATGATGCCGATGCCCTGACTGGCTTTTCGCAACGCTTCCACCGAATGTTGACACCGACGGATAAAATCGTCAAATTCAAAAAAATCGCGGGCCGGATAGCCGCACACCGCCAGTTCGGGAAAACAAATCAAATCGGCCCCCTGCTGTTTGGCCGATTCGACGGCCTGGAGCATTTTGGCGAGGTTGCCTTCAAAGTTGCCGATGTGGAGATTCGGTTGGGAAAGGGCGATGCGCATACGTTGTTTGAATTTCAGGTCGCAAAGATCGGGCAAACCTGACTTCAATTTTCCACAAAATACATGTCAATTTCGCCTTTGTTCTTGGCGGAAATTTTACCACGATACCGGCAGGGGAAATAATCCTTGATGACCTTGTATGCCTCTCCGGATATATTAATCCTTCCTCCCTCGCCGGCCTGTTCCACCCGCGCGGCGATATTGACTGTGTCGCCCCAGATATCAAACGCAAATTTTTTGGAGCCGACCACACCTGCTACGACGGGACCGCTGTGAATACCAATGCGTGCATCGAAACGCGGCTGGCCCTGTTTTTCGCGCATGGCATTCCATTCCGTCAGCCAGGCCTGCATGGCTTTGGCTGCCGCCACCATATCGCGCAATTGCGCGCCCCCGCCATCCGGTAATCCGCCGGCGCACATGTAAGC
>JANRLZ010000352.1:0-5501 GCA_033762055.1 Saprospiraceae bacterium | reverse complement strand
CCAACGTCAACGATCCCGATCTTAAACGCCTTGATGCGCTGGCCAAACTGCTGGACAACCAGTTTCGGGTACCCGGCACCCAATTCCGTTTTGGTATAGACGGCATCATCGGGTTGATTCCTTATGTGGGCGACATGGCCGGCTTGCTGGTTTCGGGCGTTTTGCTGCGTACCATGGCCGTCAAAGGGGCGAGCCCCTGGCTGATGTTGCGCATGTTGTTCAACTATGTGGTGGATACGGTGGTGGGCATTGTTCCCTTATTGGGCGATTTGTTTGATTTTGGTTTTAAGGCCAATCGCCGGAATGTGGATTTGCTGAAGGCGTATTATGCCGACGGGAAAGCCAAACCCGACGCCAAACGCAGCGTAGCCTACCTGGGTTTGTTGTTTTTCGCGCTGTTTATCGGACTGATCTGGCTGGTGTGGAAACTGGCGGCGATTGTGCTGGAATGGGCCTGGTCGGCGATGCAAACAATGTAAACTTTTATTTTTGTGATTTGCAGATATACAGGATGGATTAATTTGATTTTCAATGATTTAAGTCCCATTTTCTTTGCAAACCTTTTTCGCCCGGGTAGAAGGAACGGGTGAATAATAATGGGCTTCCTTTTCACCCGTTTCTGAAAAAGAAAAAGGTGGACGCGCAATATTGCATTACGCGCCACCGATAAAAATAAACACAAAGTTTGTCCCGAGTTTTGCAGAGCAGGTAGTTCTTGTGTCGTCTGCCGGGATAGGGCGATCTGATGACGGTACAAAGATGCCGGCAGCGTGCTGCAAAGAAAAATAACATTATTTCCCAAGCTTACCACGATAAAACAGGCGGTTAACAGCTCGAACATGCTGTAAACCGCCTGTTTTATACCCGTTTCGGAGCATTTTATGCCATCATTTATGCAACGTGCACGACAATTCTTACCGTTTTCCACCCAGTTCGCGGGCCTTTTCGAGCAGCCATAAACGCTCGGCCACCCGTTCTTTTTCACTGATTCTTTTCAGCAAGGTTTGTGAACGCTGACGCGCCTGCGGCCCATCCGATTGGCTCAGTTGGCGGACAAAATTCACAAAATTGGTAAACAACTCGTGCAGGTTGGCGCTGAACACCTTGCGCCCGGCCCGGCTGATGAACATTTTAAAGGCGTCAATTTTGTGGTCGAGCAATTCCGAGCGCAGCTCGTAGTGAATTTTCAATTCCAGCCGCCGCGCCATGAGATGGTAAAAGGAATAGGTAGAACCAAACGGAATCATCTCCAGCGCCTCCTCATACTTTTTCTCGCCAAAGAGGCACAGGGCCTTGTTCATCCGGTAAAAATCCTGGGTCTCGTTTTCGCCCAGAATATTGTCCTTGTGCACTTCGATGAATTCGGAAGCCCATGGAATATCATTAACACTAAGCGCGGTTTGCATCATGCTAAGACAAGCGTTAGGGGAAATTTTTCCATGAAGGTAGAAGTAGCCTCTTCGTAAATTGTCTTTGTTGATTTCGTGTAACACTGCATGGATATGAGTATGGCCCGCGTCAATTAGTATTACACATAAATTCCTTAAATAGGCATAAAATTCGGCCAAACTCTCCGGACTAAGGCTTTGTTCATGTGATTGAATTTTATGTAAAATTTGATTAAAGTCGTTTTCGTGTAAGGCATCTTTGTTGAGTAAAACATGGACATCTCTGGAAATATCCAAAAAATGGCTGCTCTGTAGAGCCTTCTGAGGGATGTCTACAATTTGTTCTAAAGTTATCGGAATAGACGCCGCCCGTTGCATAAACAACAAGTGATTTTGCATCCATAAGCGGTGCGCGAAATAATAAACGTCCAGATGGTTGATGGTTTCAGGAATGTTCAGGTCCCCTTTTCCTTTATTAAAGGTACTGTGCCACTCTTGCTCCTCCATGGCAAGCCGGTAGCGAAAAAAAAGCGATTTGAGCGATTCGCCACCTGCATGATCCGCTTTCTTTTTCGTCTTTTCCAATGCTTGCTGATAGCGGGTTTCGAGGCCGCGCAAGCGCATATCCACCGAAATATCCAGCAGTTGCTGGGCTTCATTGTCGTCCGACAAATACCGCTGTACCAGCACAAAGCGTTCGAGCAGGCGTTTGAGTTCCGACATGAGTTTGTCCAGCTTGCTTTCCACATATTCCCTGCCCGGGAATAGTTGTTCGTGCAGGTCTTCTTTTTCCAGCGTTTCGATCGTGCCATTTTGCACAGCGAGATACAACGCCTCAAAAAGCGGACGCACCCCTTCCTGTTTAAACCCCTGCATAAAGTAGGGACTTTCCAAAAAAAGCCGGAATTCGTTTGCTTCGTCGGAATGAAGCGTCTGGATTACATCTATAGCAAAAGTCTGGGTCATCTGATGTCTAAGGTAAACCTTCCAAAAAGTGTTACAATTTTGAAACAGGTTCCGGGGCTAACTTTGCAGCAGTTCTTTTAAAAACGATAAAAAAACCAAAAATATCCTCTTCCTGTCGTTTAAAATATGTCTGGATTTTCCTGATTCAGGCACGTTCTTAATCCGCCCCGATAACCGATTACATTTTAAAAAGTAAACACAATTTCATTCCATGTTCATCCATCCAAAACGTTCATTCGTCTGTCTCTGTTTGGGACTCGGCCTGCTTTTTTCTGCCGCCGCTCACGCCTTCTCCCCTGTAAACCCCGCTCTCGCCCCCACCGGGGATTGCGACGAGCCGGCGCCCGACAACTATCTAATTGCCGATGTAGGCGCCGATTATATCAAGGTCACCTGGGATCTTCCTTCCACGCCGCCTTTCGAGTACAATATCAAGGTATTTGAGGTCGGTTCGGGCCTGCTGGTGGACGAGTTCGACGTCCCCGGCACTTCGGTATCCGCCGGGATCAGCTCGCTCTCGCCCAACACGACCTACGAAATTCGCAACACCCCCCGCTGCGCCGATGGCGAATTGAGTATTTTTAACGTTTCCGACATTACGACCACACTAATTATTGATCTGGTTTCCAGCGGGTTTACGCCGCCGGCCAATTTCTCCAACTGCACCATTTCCAGCCAGAACCAGTTCTGTTTTGCCGACCCAAACGAGGGCTATATCGTGCCGTTCAAAATCCGGCAAGGTTCCAACGGAGAAAGCCGCTGGTTTGGGGTTTTTGGCAATTCGGATGCTTGCCCTTACTCGACGATAAAGATTCGTCCGAACGATGACGGTTCTCCCTTTCAGTTTTACTGCAGCAACGGCGAGCAAGCTTACTGTTCGGGGGGCAAGATAGTCATAAAACACGAGGGCGTTACGGTAGCCGAAATTATCCATATTGAATCGTTTGGCGAGCCGCGTAAATTAGCGGCAGGCTTCCTGAAGCCGGGTTATCAGATCGCTCGTTACAGCAACGTTTTCGGTATACCCGATCCGTCGGAAGGCGGCTGTGGCGGCGACGAGCGCAGTCCCCTCATTCAACAACCAGAAACACCGGCATTTTCGGAGGATCAATTGATGCTGGTAACGCCCAATCCGTTCAACGACCAATTACAAGTCCAGATACCCGCCATTCAAAATTTAGCGCGTGTGGCGCTTACCCTGTCCGACCTGCAGGGCCGAACCGTGCTGACCCTGTATGCTCCTGCCGACCATTCTACCGTCACCCTGCCTACCGAAACCCTGACGCCGGGGATGTACTTCCTCCGCGCTGATTTCGGCGACCGCAGCGAGACCGTAAAACTTGTGAAAATGCAATAGGCTCTCTCTCCAATTTGTAGAATCAACGGGAGTCGGCGAAAGCCGGCTTCCGTTTTTTTTTACCTATTCCCAGATGTCAAAAAGCGATGGAATCACTGTCATGTATAGATGCTGATATTTAGCAAGGCGGCCAAGCCTCATTTATCGCCTGATCTGACTTTCGAACTGCCTTCTTCCGATGAAATTACAAGTTCGTCATTCGATCGTACACCAGGCCACAAAAAAACAGCAATTTTGTCCCCTCAAATTTGCTGTACATGAAGCCATTCTTTTCTCTGTTTTTCTTTTTGGCCTGTATCACCGGCGCATCGGCCCAAATCAGCGCGCCGCTGTCCGACTCCGCCACCATCAGTTTGATGACGGTAGCGCCGGGCGAATTTGTGTACAGCACCTTTGGTCACAGCGCCATTCGGGTGAAAGACCCGGTACAACGTTTTGATCGCTGCTTCAACTATGGCACTTTTGATTTTGAACAACCCAATTTCATCCTCAAATTTTGCCAGGGGAAACTCCTGTACAACCTCGACATCGAAAGTTACCGCAGTTTTGAATACGGCAATCTGCACGACCGCCGCCCCATGCAGGAGCAGGTGCTTAACATGAATCAGGCGCAAAAACAGCGTCTGTTCGACCTGTTACAGGAAAATTACAAGGAGGAAAACCGTTATTACAAATACGATTTTTTCTACGACAACTGCGCCACCCGCATTCGCGACATCGTGCAGGAAACGTTTTATTACCAGTTGCAAATAGATTCCAGCGCCCTGCCCAAAGGCGCGACCATGCGGCAATTATTGCAACCATATATTGACAACAAGCCCTGGCTGGATTTTGGCATTGACCTGGTGCTGGGTCTGCCTGCCGACCGACGGGCCGCAGCGGCCGACTTTATGTTTTTGCCCGATTATGTACACGATGTATTGGGGCGGGCAAAAACGCCGGAAGGCGCAAGTCTGGTAGTACGTGAAAGAAATATTCCGGAGACGCCGGCGCCGGCGGCGCCTTTTGTACCGAGTCCGCTCGACCGACCGTTGTGGATAACTTCTTTTTTTGCCCTCATTGGTTTGCTGAGCATGGCCCATCCGCGCACCGAGCGGGTGTTCGACACGTTGTTTTGGCTCATTTTGGGTATCGCCGGACTGATCATTGCGCTGTTGTGGTTTGCCACTGATCATTCGGCCACCAAAAACAACCTGAATCTTCTGTGGGCCTGGCCGACGCACCTGTTGTTTTTCTGGCGATCAAAGCGAACCGGAACGGTGGAAAATTATTTTACGGCTGCGGCGCTGGCTGCGGCGCTTATGCTGCTCGTTTGGGCCTGGATGCCCCAGGAAATGCCCACCCCTGCCCTGCCGATTGTCGGACTGATCGTGGTGAAAGGACTTTGGCGCCGGTACTGGAAACGGGAGGAAAGTAGCGATGTGGCAGGAACACCAAGAACGGAAGTGAAACCTCTCTAAACTCCATCAACCTCCTAAACCAGTGCTGCATCCGGCGAATAGCATAGCAATGAAATCGGCTATTTTTTCGGCTCCTTAGGCGCGAGAAGGGCGAAATACGGGATATTTTAACCGCCGAGCAACGACAGGAGGCGGAAAAAGAGACATAGGCATTGCTCTTTGTCATTCGCCGGATGCGGCACTATTGGTGAACCAACTTAGTATCTAAAAAATTGGCGGCTGCTTTTAGTGTCTGTTTTCGTTGTTTGTCGGTTATAATGTACCCGCATTACCCCCTCCAAACGCCTCAACAACCCCTAAAATCATCTCACCCATTTTTCATCTCCTAAG
>JANRLZ010000351.1:0-3858 GCA_033762055.1 Saprospiraceae bacterium | reverse complement strand
TAAAAGCCAATACTACTTTCGAGTTTGTCGCCATGCCGCCCAACAGCAACCAGCGCACCATTCATTATTTCCGCGAAGGAATCATTCATCTCAACGGACTGGTTTACCTGCGCACTATCCCGCCGCCGCCGTCGCTGGCGGGCTTGTTGCTGGCCGGACTGCCCAACAACAACAACCAGTCGGTATTAAACGTCTTTTCCGCCAGTCAGGCTGTCATTAACGGGCGCGACACGCTCAGTGCCGCCGGTTCGGTACTTTCGACCCCGCAATATGCCAACGCCGACAAAACAGCCATCACCTATTTTCTCTACGACGACGGCGACGGCCAAACCGAACTTACACCGGTGGGCGCCTTCGGCGGATTTCCTTTTTTGAACGGGGTGGATGTGTTCTTTCCGACCACGACTCCGGGCGCTATTCCACTTGTTTTTAACCAAAGGACCTTGCAATTGCGCAACATCCCCTCATCGCAGGGCATCGTGGTTGGTGTATTTGACTAAAACAGTTAAGTACGCCGGCGTTCGATTCCGCCGGCGTACTTAACCCGTTCCACCATCGCTTTACGGCTTGCTTCTGTCGTAAATCCGCCGCTACACGCACATTGCGTCGGGCGCGTGCCGTACCTTCCGCAAAATTTTTTGACAATGCGGAAAAACACCTTTTTTACCCCCCGAATCTACCCTTTTCTGCTCTTTTTATTCCTTTTAGCCTGGAATTATCCGATCGCCGCGCAACCCGGCCCCACTCCGGCCGATGCACGTCTGAAAAGTTTTGAACAACGTAAAACACTCAAAAACAACTCCCTGCTCGCCGCCGTAAACCCGGTCAATATCGGCCCGACGGTCTTCTCCTGCCGCATCACCGACCTCGACGTGAACCCCGCCGACCCGACCGAAATGTATATCGCCTATGCCTCCGGCGGATTGTGGCACAGTGTAAGCAACGGCACGGCATTTACCCCCGTATTCGACCACGAAGCCAGCATGACCATCGGTGATATTGCGGTGGACTGGCAGCGTGGCATCGTCTGGGCAGGCACTGGCGAAGCCAACAGCAGCCGTTCGTCGTATGCGGGCACCGGTATGTACCGCAGCGCCGACAAGGGCAAAACCTGGGAGTGGCGCGGACTGCCTGAAAGTCACCATATTGCGCGGATTGTGTTGCACCCGAACGATCCGAATACCCTTTGGGTGGCCGTACTTGGCCATTTGTATTCTCCTCACAAAGAACGCGGTATTTACAAAACCACCGACGGAGGAAATACCTGGACAAAAACCCTGTTCGTCAACGAAAACAGCGGCGGCATTGACCTCGCGCTCGACCCCGACAACCCCAACACCCTGTTTGCTGCCACCTGGGAACGCAGCCGCCGCGCCTGGGATTTCGACGGCGCCGGTGAAGGTTCTGCCATCTGGAAAAGTACCGACGGCGGCAACACCTGGGCCAAATCGAGCACCCCGGGAAGCGGCTTCCCGACCGGCGATAAAATCGGACGTATCGGATTGAGCGCCGGAAAAGCCGGAGGTAAAACCGTGCTGTACGCCTGTCTCGACAACCAGAACGCCAAACCCGCCAAAGAAAAGCCGGCATCCGACGCGCTGACGAAAGACCAGCTGCGCAACCTGTCGAAAGCCGATTTTTTGAAACTAAGCGACGAGAAACTGAGTGATTTCTTGAAACAAAACGACTTTCCCGAAAAATACAGCGCAAAAAAAGTCAGATCGCTGATCGAACAGGACAAGTTCAAACCCCTTGCCCTCGTCGAATACCTGGAAGACGCCAACAACAACCTGTTTGAAACCGACTTTATCGGCGCCGAACTCTACCGCTCCGACGACGGGGGCAATACCTGGAAACGCACGCACGACGACCCCATCGAGCAAATGCACTTCACCTACGGTTATTATTTTTCCAATGTACGCTGCCTGCCCAACGACGCCAACAAGGTGTACATGATCGGTTTTTTTATCATTTCCTCCGACGATGGTGGTAAAACCTGGAAAAATATCAACGGCGACAATGTACACGTGGATCACCACGCGCTCTGGCTCAACCCGGCCCGGCCCGGTCATCTCGTGAACGGCAACGACGGAGGGCTGAATATTTCCTGGGATAACGGCGCCTCCTGGATCAAATGCAACACCCCGCCGGTCGGGCAGTTTTATGCGATAACGACCGACGAAGCCGACAACTACAACGTATATGGCGGCGCGCAGGACAACGGCGTTTGGGCGGGCCCCAACGACTACGAAGCCTCCGTGGCCTGGCACCAGACCGGACAATACCCCTACAAGGAACTGATGGGCGGCGACGGCATGCAAATCCAGGTGGATTACCGCGACAACAACACCGTATATACCGGCTTTCAGTTTGGCAATTATTTCCGGATCAACAAAACCACCGGCGAAACCCGCCCCATTACCCCCAAACACGATCTGGGCGAACGCCCGCTGCGTTTCAACTGGCAAACGCCCATCTGGCTCAGTCGGCACCAACAGGATGTGTTGTATCTGGGCGCCAACAAATTGTACCGCTCCTTCAACCAGGGGCGCGACTGGGAAGCCATTTCCGGCGACCTGACCCAGGGCGGCAAAGCGGGCAACGTGCCCTACGGCACCCTGAGCAGCATTTGCGAAAGTCCGCTCAAATTCGGCCTGCTCTACGCCGGCTCCGACGACGGCCTGATCCATGTAACCCGCGACGGCGGCGAAACCTGGACGAAAATTTCAGACGGCTTGCCCCAACAACTTTGGGTGAGCCGGGTATGCGCATCAGCCCACGAACGCAGTCGCGTGTACGTAACGTTGAATGGTTATCGTTGGGACGATTTTACGCCTTACCTGTATGTATCGAACAACTATGGGCAAACCTGGGAACGATTGGGCGGCGATTTGCCCCTCGAGCCGATTAATGTCGTAAAAGAAGATCCGGCCAATCCCAACGTATTGTACGTTGGCACCGACCACAACGTGTATGTGTCGCTCGACGGCGGGCGCTCGTTTCAGACACTGAGCGCCGATTTTCCGGACGTACCGGTTCACGATCTGGCCATTCAGGCGCGCGAACATGATCTGGTGATCGGCACCCACGGGCGTTCCATGTTCAAGGCCGATATTTCCCATATTCAAAAACTATCTGCCGAAACCCTGTTAGCGGATGTAAACGTTTTTGACATTGAAAAGCGAAAATTTTCAAAAAATTGGGGCAAAAAGCAACCGTACAAGGAAACCAAAGATCCCGAGTTGCCGGTTTGGTTTTATGCAAAAACAGCAGGAAAAGCGCAATGGACGCTGAAACATAAAGAAAGTGGCCTCGTCTTGAACAGCGGTGCGATAGATGCTGTTCGGGGATTGAACAAATGGAATTACAACCTTGATTTTCAGGAGTCGGCCCTGAAAAAATACCAGGAAACCTTGCAGGCCGCCCAAAAAGATCCAAAAAAGCCGCTCGAAATCGAGAAAGCTGATACCGGAAAACGATACCTCCGAAAAGGCGTTTATACCTTTACGCTCGAAAAAGACGGAAAATCTTCTACACAGGAAATTACCATCGAATAAAAAAAAGGCTAAACCCCCCTTACCTCTCACATTCTCAACCACTTCCACATTCAATGAAAAATCTGAAAAATCTCTTTCTCGCAGTCCTCGCAGTCGGGGCAAGCACCCTGACCGGCTGTCTGCATATCATCGAAGAAGCCACTTTCCGCAACAACGGTTCGGGCAACTATAAAATGACCCTCGACATGAGCGAACTCAAAGGCATGATGGACATGATGAAAGGCATGGCTGGCGACAGTTCGATGATGAACATGGGCGGCGATTCCACGTCCATTCAGGGCGAGGGCGACTATACCCCTCC
>JANRLZ010000350.1:0-10273 GCA_033762055.1 Saprospiraceae bacterium | reverse complement strand
CACGTTTGCGATTTTGGGCGTTGCCCTCCTGGCGTTGTTGCTGGTTTTGCGGGGTGGGTTGATTTTGTGCCGGGGGTGTTTCGCGGCGCTGTTCGGTTTTGGGGGCGGCGGGCGCCGGCTTGTTGCCCGGGTTACTGCGCTCGGGTTGTTCGTTGCGGCGTTGCTGACCGACATTTTCTTTTCGCGGTGTTTCACGGCGATTAGCAGGCGGTTCAACTGCCGGCTCCGGCAGCGGCTGTTTGGGGGCTTCCGGTGTAACGTCAACAACGACTGTGGTGGTTTTACGTGGTCGGCGGCCGGTTTGGGGATTGGGTTCGTCAACAACGGGTACAACCCGGTCGGTAGCGTTTTTTTCGGCGAGGGCTTGTTCGTCGAGGATTTTATAGATTAAATCCTGCTTGGAGAGTTTGGCAATGCCTTTTACACCGAGTTTTTGTGCGATTTCTTTGAGTTCTGTCACCAGCTTGTCGTTCAGCTGCAAAATGTCGTACATGGGTGGGGATGAAAATAGTTAGAAATGTGTTTAGCGCTAACGGATGCCGGAGCGATGGCATGCCAAAGAAGAGCGCGAGGTGGGAATGTGCTTTAACCGCCGATTCGGCATTTATATAAAAAGCCGCTTGATATGACGGAAATCTGATTGATGAAAATTGACTGTGTGTTTGTAATGATCGAAAAGTCGGAATTGACAAATTCGATGAAACTTAAACCCTCCAAGCCTTAAGTCAGGCGGTGTCATTGGCTGTAAACAACAAGGAAATGGAGAGCGGGGCAATGGCCAACAAGGCAATCGGTTGGCGTCATTTTTTGGATTGAACGCTGCAAAGATAAGCCTGTTTTTAATTTCGCCCTATCTTGCCGCGATTTTTTCAACTTCTGCCAAAAATAGACAGTATTTAGCGCCAATTCGGCGCAATACCCCACATTTTATTTAACTTAATTCTCAACATACGCCAAGATGCTTCAACTCAAAGTAATCCGCGACGAAAAACAACGCATCAGTCGGGGGCTGCGCAAACGTAACTGGACAGGAAGCCAGGTCAAAATCCTGGATCGCATCATCGCTGCCGATGATCAGCGCCGTACTACCCAAAAAGAACTGGACGATTCGCTTTCCGAAGGCAAACGCCTGGCAACACAAATCGGCGCGTTGATGGGACAAGGGAAAAAAGACGAAGCCGAAACACTGAAAGCCCAGGTGGCAACCCTTAAAACCAAAAGCCGCGAGCTGGAAGAACGCATGGAAAACCTCCGCGCCCAACTCGACGAAATGCTTTATACCGTGCCCAACTGCCCGCATAAATCAGTACCGATAGGAAAAACACCCGATGACAACAAAATCGCCAAAGACTGGAAAAAGCCGTTTCCTTCGCTGCCGGAAGATGCGCTGCCGCACTGGGAACTGGCCAAAAAATACAACATCTTTGATCTCGAACTGGGGGTGAAACTCACCGGCGCCGGCTTTCCCGTGTACCGCGGAAAAGGCGCCCGCCTGCAACGCGCCCTGATTCAGTTCTTTCTCGACGAAGCCGTCAAAGCGGGTTACGAAGAAGTGCTGCCCCCTCACCTGGTCAATGAAGACTCAGCCCGCGGTACCGGCCAGCTGCCCGATAAAGAGGGACAAATGTACCATTGTACCGTGGATAACCTCTACCTCATACCAACCGCAGAGGTACCGGTCACCAATATCCTGCGCGATGAAATTCTTTCATTGAAAGAGCTCCCCGTTAAAATGACGGCCTACACGCCCTGTTTCCGCCGCGAAGCCGGCTCCTATGGCGCACATGTGCGCGGACTCAACCGGGTGCATCAGTTCGACAAAGTGGAAATCGTGCGCGTGGAACATCCGGATCAATCCTACAAAGCCCTGCAAAATATGGTGCGCCATGTGGAAGGAATCATGCGCAAACTCGAATTGCCCTACCGTATTTTGCTGCTTTGCGGCGGAGATATGGGCTTTGCGTCGGCAAAAACCTACGATTTTGAAGTATGGTCGGCGGCTCAAAAACGCTGGCTGGAGGTGAGTTCGGTTTCCTGCTTCGAAACTTTCCAAAGCAATCGCCTGAAACTGCGCTACCGCGATGAAAACGGCAAAACCGAACTGGCGCACACGCTCAACGGTTCGGCCATGGCCCTGGCGCGTATCGTTGCTGCCCTGCTCGAAAACAACCAGCAACCCGACGGCATTCACCTACCCAAAGCGCTCTGGAGATATACGGGATTCAAGGTGTTGAGTTGAAAAGTTTAGGAGGATTTAAAATATAGGGGGATACCATAGGGTTTAGGGAGGGATCGTTTGTGACATGCGTTATCTTTGCGCCAACTTTTGAAAAGCAACTGTGTTTAACTGAAATGGCAATAATTATTACCGACGAATGCATCAATTGTGGCGCCTGTGAACCGGAATGCCCCAATAACGCGATTTACGAAGGCGGCGTGGAATGGGCGATCGCCGATGGAAATACCGTGAAAGGAATGTTTGAATTGGAAGACGGTTCAACGGTGGATGCCGCCCAAAAACTGGCGCCTGTTTCAAACGAGTACTATTACATCGTTCCTGATAAATGTACCGAATGCACCGGCTTCCATGAAGAACCACAGTGCGCTGCGGTATGTCCGGTTGATTGTTGTGTGCCCGATCCCGACCGGGTAGAATCGAAAGAGGTGTTGCTTGCCCGAAAAGAGCGCCTGCACTTGTAATTCAGGAGAAACGCATTTTGCATGGCTCCGTTTTTGTCGGAAACAAAATTAATTCCTGTTACCGACGTTTATGCGAGGTCCTTTGCAAGATCTTTTTTAAGATATCGAATTTTCATGGTTCTAAGAGTTGCCTACTGCCTTGCGGGTGGTGGGCAATTTTTTTGTCAGACTACTGCCCCAAACGTTGTTGCAATTCGCGCACTTTACTCTGATTGCCCATCGCAGTGTGAATTTCAATTAATTCTTGTATCATATTCTGATCCTGCGGATAGTTGTTCAAACCCAGGTTGAGAAACTCGATGCCACCATTGGGATCCTGCATTTTCCGGTAATAAAAACTGTAGCCCACCCGGTGACAAAAGAAATTGTACACATTCGGGTCGGCGCCTTTGAGCGACTTCAACACATCCAGTACCATGACGAGCATATCGCCATTCGCTGGTTGTGCATATATGAGTTTTTCAAATTCTTGCAGCAATTTGTTCAGGTCTTTGTCCTGATTAAAGCGGGCTACAGCCATCTGCACCTTCAACGGAGCGGCCAGCCGGTAACCCGGATTGATTTCCAAAGATTTACTCACATAGTGATCAATAGAATCACGCAGCAACTGACGGTCGGCAACGCTGGTCGGGTCGGTGGCTTTTTCAATTTTGACGTAGCGTGTTTGATGCAGTAAATTGGCGTAATAAAAGTTGGCCCGATAACTATTGCCCGATACCTGTACCGCTGATGTCACCAGTCGGGAACCGTCGCCCCCCCAATCGGGGATGCGGATGAAACTGATCAAGGCAAATGCGGCGGCGATGACGCCGAATGCGAGGGTATTGAGGGCAAAAGGCTTTTCTGCTGTTTTTTTTGCGACTTGCGGCCATTTTTTGGTCAAAAACCAGGCAACTAAAACGCAAAAGGCCACGGATGGCATAAAGAGATAGCGTTCATTCAAAAATGTACTGGTACGCACAAATACATTCGATACAACACTGATGGTCAACAAATAATAAAGAATGGACCATGCGATGACGCCGGCATTTTCTCCCTCCCTCGATTGGCGAAGCCGGCGCAACGCCCAAATACCCATGCCTACATACAGGATCAACGACACCGGCGCCTGCCAATCCGTCCATTGCGACTTGGGAACGTGATAAGGGTAGTAATCAATGGTAAGCGGCCAGGGGACAAACAACAGTTTGAGGAACCAGCCCAAAGAAAAGAAGATAGTCGCCCACTTTTCACCCAAATTCATCCCCAAATACGGGTTTAACACCAGCTCATCTGCATGTTGCAGCGGTTTTTCCAGTGCTGCTCCCCGCATCAACAGAAAAATCGCCACGGCTGCCACCAGGGGCAGACAGGCGCTGAATATCTGTCCGGGCGAAACCTTTGAAAACACATAAATGGTAAGCGGAATGACGGCGAAAAAGGTAGCGGTGTTCTCCTTGGATAACAAACCGAGCAAAAAGAAGCCCGAAGCCAGCCAGGTCAGGCGATTTTCTCCCGTATCCAAATGACGCATGATCGCCCATAACGCACCCAGGCTGCCGAGCAGGGCGAGTATTTCATCCCGACTTTTAATATTGGCTACTACCTCCGTATGCAAGGGGTGCAGCATAAATATGACGGCCGCAATAAACGGCAGACTGAAATACCAGACCCCGCCTTCCTGCTTCGGAAACAACCCGCATAATATACGATAAAGCAGGATGCCCACTGCGCCGTACAGCAACACATTGATTAAATGGCCGATGCCCGGATGGTTTTTTCCAAACAAACCGATTTCCATGGCAAATGTAGCCAATGGCAACGGACGATAACGCCCACCCTCCAGCATCAGTTTGGGGTCTTTGTAATATCCCAGCAAACTGTCGTTGCCAAATATCTCCGCCAGCCCGGCAAAACCTTTTTGTACAAAAATATTGTCCCAGATAAACAACTGATCGTCCTGCAAATAACCATAGCCCAGCGTAATACCATATAAAACAAAGGAAACCGCCATTAATATCGCTGCCGGCAACGCATGTTGTTGCCAAAAAGCGGGTTGGAAAAAGTCGGTGCGGCGTATTTCTGTGGCGGGTTTGGCTGTTTTTGCAACCGGCCTGGCGGGCGTTTTTTTTGTAGACATGCTTTATACGGCATTTTGCGCGGGCAAAAGTATTTTTTTCAACGCGGAATAAATATCGGCGTAATCGAACACCTCAAAATTTCGCCAAAAATCCAGGGACTCCCGAAGTTGTGCTACCGAAGAAACGCCCAACACCAACCCTGCCAGCCCGGGATGCCAGGCGGCATATATTAACCCGATCTGGTTCATGGTTTTTACCGGCGGACGCACAAATGCCGTGTTCCAGTCGGGCAAGGCGGCACTGATCTTGTCCAGCACAGGCGCTGCCTGCTCCGGCTGACCGCCCCGCGCTAAAAAAGTGCTTCCTGCCGGGTAGGGGGCATTCAGTTTTACCCCGCCCGCGTTGATGCCGTAGGCAAAAAAATGAGGGCGCCCGGTTGCAAATGTCAGGGGCGCATACCGCGCCAGGTCGGACTGTAATATGTTGTGTTTGATTTGAATATCAAAATCGCTGTTCAGTCCCCGCAGGGCTTCGGCATAGGCCGCCGGATGGGCGATCCCGGAAAGTCCGGGCCGTAAACCGCCCTCCCGGCATAATAAAAGCAGCGATTCAAGCGAATGATGGATGGCGGTAGCATCCGAACGGTTATCCCAGTGAAACATCACCGTGGCCAGATTGTCGCCAAACAGTCGCTGGTATTCGTGTCCCATCATTTGTATAAACGAGGGCGATAGATTGACATCGGGAGAGCGGAGGTTGTCGAGACTTCCGATTTTCATGGTCAGCCGCAAGTCGCGAATGCCGTGTGCCTGTACATATTCGTGCAGAATAAATTCCGCTGCGCGAAAATCAGCCGGGTTTCGGTTGATCGGGTAGTTGGTAGCAGCGTCAACGTTGCGATAGCCGGCGGCCATCCAGGCGTCGAGCAGCCTGAATGCTTCGTCTTTGGCAACTGTCCAGCCCCATTGGGCGGTACCCAGCAGCAGTGTTTTATCGGAAGCTTGCATAATCCTGTAAAAGGTGGACGAAGGTCGTAAAAAACAATCGCACTGGCAGCATCCCGATTTTTTTGGGAAGTAAATTACAAGGAAAGAAAAAGTACGGAATGAGCGTGTGGCTGAAAATGCAGAAATAATGTTCGGATGTCGGAAGCCGACACATTCTGTCATAGTTTTGTTAAATTTTTTGAAAAAAAGACGTATAACTTGCAGCCGAATTGTCGGGTTGGTCAGTTTAAGACGTTTCCAACCATTTAATCGGGTATCACTTTTCTCTCATTTCATCACCTGTAATCGCTCATGAAGCAGTTTATACTCCCGCTGTTTTTCTGGTGCCTTTTTGGCCTAAACTCGCTGGGCGCGCAATGCGCGCCTCAAATGCTCAATTGCAACACCCCGGTGGCTGGTTGCGATTTCAGTACCAATCACGCCGATTTTTGGCATGAAATCTACTGGTGGGATCCGCTTATCAGTTCGCATGACATGCCAGAGGTAAGCGCCGATCTGAATTTGATGGTACGCGATACCTGTCTGAGTGGCCTGACGGTGCGTTACCTGTTGTTTCTTGATCTCGACAGCGATGGCACACAGGAAACAGTGGTAGACAGCGACAACCTGCCTGCGCCCGGTACGGTAAATTTCAACAACGCCTCCACCCCGAACTACCTGGGTGGTACGCCGCGGGAATTTGACAACCGCCCGCTGCCGGGCGACCTGCTTTGGCGTTTTGCCTTGCAGACGGTCGTGACCGGCGACAGCACCGAGTTCCGGGTGCGCTGGTCGAATGCTGTTGCGCCGGATATGTTTGAAATGCCGTTGTTGGCCTATGGCCAGCACAAAGTGCGCTGGATGGTGAGCAACAGCGCCGGCGAAACGGTGGTTTGCGAAAAAACCTTTGTCCTGAAAGATTGTAAACCGCCTGTGGTTGTATGCCTGAACGGCTTGAGCGTCAATATCATGCCGACACAATTAATCACCCTTTGGGCTACCGACTTTTTACAATATGCAGAAGACAATGTAACTCCCACCCAATTGATTCATTACGGCATTCGCAAGGCGGGAACCGGCACTGGTTTTCCGCTGGATGACGCAGGAAACCCGCTGGTCAGCGTCACCTATGCCTGTTCTGAGTTGGGGGTTCAAACGGTCGAGTTGTGGGCGCGAGATGCGACGGGGAATGCCGATTTTTGTGAAACATTCGTCATTGTGCAAGACAATAACCTCAATTGCAACAAAGTCGGCGATTTTTTGGAAGTCTGTATCAGCACGGCCTGTGACGAACCTGTTGAAGAGGTGGTGATTAAATTTGTGACGCCGGACTTTGTCCCGTATTTCGACCTGGGCCCCTGCGGCAGTCTTCCCGTGCCGCTTCCACCTGATATTGAAGTGGTTATTGAACCTGAACTCGATGATTTTTTCCTTGCAGGTGTCAGCGCGTACGATTTGGTGCTTATACAAAAGCACATAGATGGTATCGATCCTTTCAATACGCCTTATCAATGGATTGCCGCCGACGCGAACAACGACAAGGTAATTGATACCACGGATATCCTCGAATGCCGTAAACTGATACTGGGTATTTACAACGAATTACCGAATAACAAATCCTGGCGTTTTGTAGATGCCGCCTATACCTTTCCGTCGCCCGACCCGCTTTCGGCGCCATTCCCTGAAACCATCACGGCAACTACCGGCAACCCGCCTGCCAATAATCCCGCCTTTATCGGGGTTAAAATTTGCGATCTGAGTTGTGGCAGCCTGGTAGGTTTTTATGAGAATATGCCGGAGGATCAACATGCTATAGGTGAAATTCAGCCCAATCCGGCGCATGAAAATGAAAGCGGCTGGATACCGGTTTCGTTGCTGGCCGATGAGACGGTTTTCTGGGAGTTGCGGGATGTCTCGGGCCGATTGTTGTACCAGGCGACAGCGAATTATCCGGCAGGTCCGGCGCTGCTCGAAATTCCAGCACCATTTTTGATGCCATCCGGTCTGTACATCTGGCAAGTGCGCATCGGCGAAAAGGTAAAATCGGGTAAATGGATGCGTTGAAGGCAAACCTTGCTCTGATAACATACGCCGCTCTTGCGTTGCTGTAAAATGATGCGCTTTTGTTGGCAAAAGTCGGTACGCAAGCAGACGCTTTAGATTCATTTGCAGCCACTTTTGCCATAAAACCCGCTGCTATTGGAACAATTGCATCCGCCTTTGCCATAAAAGCAGCTGCTTTTGATTCGTTTGCAGCTGCTTTTGGATGGCCGTTGTATACTTTTGCACTAAGGTCTGCTGCTTTTGATTCGTTTGCAGCTGCTTTTTGTACCCAATCAGCTGCTTTTTGAACGATAGCGCATACAATTCAACTTTAATCCGCATTTCATTTCCTGGACTTTTGTGATTTTCAGGATGAACAGGAAGGACTTGAGTCCCTTTTTCTTGAAAATTGCCTTTCTTTCGCTATAAATTAACATTAATCACCGTATAACCACCCTTCTTTCTCATGAAAAAAATCTACTTCCTTTTCGTTGGACTGCTTTTTGCAGCCACCCTCCTTGCTCAGAGAAACCCGCAGAACGCCGATCGTACGGCGCAGCCACCATTCGACCCGTCCCAACTGAATGATTTTCAGGCGCCGGTGGTAAATTGCCTGAATGATATACAAGTCGGTCTGACAACATTCTCCGGAACGGTGCAAATCTGGACAACCGATGTGTTATTGTCCGTTTCCGACAACCTTACGCCGTTAGGCGAGATAAAAATCGGCATGCGAAAAGCGGGAACCGGCACAGATTTTCCCTGGGAGGCGCCCAACCAGCCGGCAAACAGCGTGATTTTTGGTTGCGACGACATTGAGCAGCCGGTTGCAGTGGAATTATGGGCCATGGATGCGGCCGGGAATACAGCCATGTGCGAGTCTGTAATTGATGTCTGGGATCCCTGGTCGGTATGCAACAGTAATAATCTTGATCTGACCGTATGCGCGCGAAGTTATTGTAGTCAGGAAGGTATTGAAGAAGCCACTTATCTGATTGACGGTACTGGGAACTTTATCCCACCATTTACATATTTTGTCGGTGCCAATGATCAGGGGTGTTTAGAGATTCCGAATAATATGCCGATTGCCAGTACATTTTCCATTCGCGTTGAAAAAGACGACAATCCGCTCAATGGCGTTAGTTCGGCAGACCTGGTGTTGCTTTCACAGCATATTCACGGCATACAGCCCTTCACCGAGCCCTGGCAATGGGTGGCGGCAGATATCAACCGCGACTGGCAGATCACGATTGAAGACAGCATTGAATTGCAGAAGTTGATTCTGGGCATTTACACCGAATTGCCGAACAACACCTCCTGGCGTTTTATTCCCAGCGGTTATCAGTTCCCGTCGCCGAATCCGCTTTCGCAGCCCTATCCGGACAGTTTATTGATTGAAACGGTTTTGCTTGACACGGATACCCTCTTCCTGGGCGTTAAAATCGGCGATTTGAACTGTTCGGCTGTCAACTTTGCCGCTCCGCCGCAGGCTGATCGCACGGCGCCGCCGCCCTATGACCCGACCCAGTTGGACGGCCCGCCCACCGAAACCAGCACCACCGTCGTAGAAGTCTGCGTAGGTACCGAAAACCAGTGCGGACTGGAAGAACTCGACTTCGAATTTGACGGAGAGAATCCGGGCGGACTTTTCATCATAGAAGACATTTCCAATGAACCAGGCGGTATTTGTCCGTACCGTTACAAAGTCCCGGTGGGGAGCAATCTTGAAATTACACCGGTGAAGGACGATAACCCGCTCAATGGCGTAACCACGTACGATCTGGTTCTGATTTCCAAACATATCCGCGGAATTGAGCCCTTTAACTCGCCTTACAAAATCATTGCCGCCGACGCAGATAAAAACGGCGTGCTGGATCTCAACGACAGCATTCAACTCTCGAAACTCATCCTCGGCATTTACACCGAATTGCCGAACAACACCTCCTGGCGTTTTGTCCGCAAGGATTATATATTCCCAAACCCGGCCAATCCGTTTGCCGAGATTTTCCCGGAAACCTATTCGGCGACGGACATACAAAGCACGCAATCGGCCGACTTTGTCGCCATCAAAGTAGGGGATGTAAACGGAACGGCTGTTTGTAACAGTCTTACGCAAGGCGATGACCGTACCCTTCAATCTGAAATCTGGATAGGAACACCACTCCCCAATCCGGCCGCCGACCGCTGTGAGTTGCCGGTGTTTGTTCAGGAAGGAGGCGTCGGAGAAATGATGCTCGCTGATCTTTCCGGTCGTGTACTATGGAACCAGAAATGGCTCCTTCAACCCGGCGCACAACGCATCCAATTCCCGATGGAAGCCATCCAGCAACCCGGCATCTACCTATGGCGCATTCAAATTGGCGATCAGATAAAATCGGGGAAAATAGGCAAGATATAGGGTGTTAAGGAGGAGGGATGAAGGATGAAGGATGAAGGTTTTTTATCATCCCTCATCCCTCATCCTTCATCCTTCATCCCTCATCC
>JANRLZ010000349.1:0-6532 GCA_033762055.1 Saprospiraceae bacterium | reverse complement strand
GGATGAGGGATGAGGGATGAGGGATGAGGGATGAAGGATGAGGGATGAGGGATGAAGGATGAGGGATGAAGGATGAGGGATGAGGGATGAAGGATGAGGGATGAAGGATGAGGGATTTTAGCAGGTCTAAAAAAAATTCATCATTCATCATTCATAATTCCTCATTAAAAAAAAACTCGTTTATCTTCGCACGTCGGGACATCCCGTTTATGCAATACCAATCGTCATATCGGCGCATCGGCGCAGGGGCTTTAATGCTGCTTTTCACGGCTTTGTGGTCGTTGAAAACTACGCATGGCTGGCTATTGCATACGCATTCGCATGAAGCGCATCCGGTTTGTTCGGCGGCGTATGATCATCACAGCGCCCACATTCACGACGAGTCCTGGGCCAAGGAAGATTGTACGCTTTGCGCCTTCGTGGTATCTATTCCGGAGCCTTTTTCTTTGCCGGAATGGCCTTTTTTGCAACACCAGCCGCCGCAATGTGGTCCCGGCCCCATTTATACTGCGCCCTTTGTTTCAAAATCGGTTTGCGATGCCGCCTTGCGCCGCGGCCCGCCCGTTTGTGGCGATTCTCAGTCCGTCTCTGTTCCGGTTTAATTACCTTGTTTTTTGGGTAAGTAAAGGGTATTTTGCCGAATTCCGGCAAAACCGATGGCTTGCTGCATATAAAACCAGGTCAGGTTCGATCGGCGCGAGCGGTTTAAGCCGCCTCCTGCGATAAGGCAGGAAATTTTCACTTATCTTATTTTTATGTCATGCTGAAAAGCAAAGCCGCAATAGCGGGCTTTTGCTCGCTGTGCTGTCTGGGGTTGTCGGCCCAGGATTGCCATTTTGCCCTGCGCGGTCATGTGACCGAAGCCGAAACCAACGAAGTGCTGGCTTATGCCAGCGTTTTGGTAAGGGAGACAGGCAAAATTGTTTCCACCGATGAAAACGGCTGGTTCGCCATCCCGAATTTGTGCGAAAAAACGTCTTACACGGTAGAAATCCGGCACATCGAGTGCGCGCATTTTACCCAGATTGTTCAGTTGACGGAAAACACGGCGATGGAGTTTCGCCTGCTCCACGACGCGGTGTTGAATGAAGTGGTCATCCGGGAAAAAGCCCTGCCTCCGCCGCCCACACAGGCAGCGGAGACGGTGGCCCAAAGCGACCTGGAAGCCGGAAAGGGCGTCCACCTCGGCGAAACGCTTAAAAAACTGCCTGGCGTCAACTTGCTCAGTTCGGGCGCGACGGTGGCCAAACCCGTCATTCAAGGTTTGCACGGCAACCGCATCGCCATTGTCAGCGACGGGGTCACGCTGCAAAGTCAGCAATGGGGCAACGACCATGCGCCGGAAATTGACCCCTACGCATCCGAAACGATTCGCGTGGTAAAAGGGGCCGACGGGGTGCGCTACGGCGTTGGCGCCATGGCCGGCGCGGTGGTGCTCGAACCGGCGCCCTTGCGCAAGGAAAGCGGCCGGGGAGGCTGGGCCACCCTGAACGGCTTCAGCAATGGTCGCGGACTGGCTATGGCGGGAAGCATCGACTGGCGACTGCACCACAACGAAGCCTGGGCCTTTCGCCTGCAGGGTACCTACAAACGAAACGGCAACCTGCGCGCACCGGATTACTGGCTGGGCAACACCGGCACACGGGAATTCGATTTTACCGGTATGGCAGCCTGGGAGCGTGAAAAAACACAGCACACCCTGAGTATTTCACAATTCAATCAGGCGTATGGCGTGTTACGCGCTTCACACGTGGGCAATCTAACCGATTTGCGATTTGCCATAGCAAGCGACACGCCGCGCAACAACCTGAACTATTTCAGCTACGACATTGAACGTCCCCGGCAGGAAGTGCAACACAACACATTGAAATACAAGGGTGAAATACGGCTGAATGAAGTCTGGAAATGGGTGACGCAGTACAATTTCCAATACAATCGAAGACAGGAATTTGACCGCGGAAGAGGAAGTGTGATCGAAGGCGACAGGCCCCAGGTGAGCTTCCGTTTGTGGAGCAATACCCTGGATGCAGGACTGGAGCACCGGCCCATTCGACACTGGCAGGGGGCCGTGGGAGTGCAATTGTTGCAACAACTCAATTATGTGAGCCGGGGCGGCTATATCCCCGATTATCTGTCGTTTGGCGGGTCGGTGTGGGCCATAGAACGCTGGCGCCGGTTTCCTCACCCCTGGGAATTTGAGGCCGGAATTCGTTATGATTATCGCTGGAGTCATGCCACCACGAGTGGCAACGGGAACAATAATCTGGATGAAGTGGTGCAATTCGGCAATGTTTCGGGGACGATAGGGGCCATTTACCGCATTTTGCCGGAGCTGGTTCTGCGCGGCAATACGGGTTTTGCCTGGCGTCCGCCGCATGTGAATGAGTTGTTTGCCAGAGGCGTACACCACGGCGCCGGCGCCTATGAGCAGGGCAATCCGGATTTACAAACCGAAAAAGCCTGGAACACCAATTTTTCGCTGGATTGGCAGTCGAAACATGGCCATGCGGGTCTCAGTCTGTTTCGCAATGCCGTGCAGGATTTCATTTACCTCAACCAGCCCCGCGATAGTGTCGTACTCACGGTGCGCGGACCGTTTCCGGCATATTTTCACCAGCAAGCCGATGCAGTGTTGCAGGGAATGGACCTGAATGTTTCGTTGCGCACGCTGGGCCGCGTTTACGTGGAAGCCCGGGCGTCCACCTTGTTTGCCCTTCGAAAAACCAACGACTCCGATGGCAAAAACCGCGACTGGTTGCCGCTGATGCCCGGCGATCGGTATCAATACGGCTTGCGCTGGCTGATTCAAGACCATAGCGCCCCTACCTTCATCCGTCTGCTGGCTACAACCGCCATAAGGCAATGGCGCATACCTGCGGAGGGATTGACCAAAGCCGCTCCGGAAACATTTACGGTATTGGGACTGGAAGCGGCGCACAGTTTCCGTTGGGGGAAAAGAAGGATCGAGGCCGGTTTGAACGTGCAGAACCTGGGCAACCGGCGCTACCGCGAATACCTGGATTTATTCCGCTTTTATGCCGACATGCCCGGCGTCAATGTGGCCTTGCGGGTGAAGGCAGTTTTCTAAAAATACACGCTCCGACCAAACCAGACCGAACCATTAATTTTCAAACATTTAACCTGCTATTTTTAACATGATCCACACAAGCAGCAGTTTGCGACTCCTTCTGGCGATGGCCCTGACCGTCGGCTTTTTTAACACAGGTTGTGATAAACACAACCACACCGAAGGTGAAGTAATTACCCGTGTAACCGTTCATCTAACCGGTATCGGCAACAGTTTTAACCAGGAATTTGAAGCCAAAGACGACGATGGCGACGGTACATTCAACAGCATTGACCCGATTTCCCTTCCTGCCGGATCGGCATTTATGTGCCGTTTACACTTGTACGACGACACCAAAACGCCGGTGGAAGACATATCGGAAGAAGTGGCAGCCGAGAGCAATGAGCACCTGTTTGTTTATGCCGTTTCGAATGCCACGATGGTGATTGGCAATCTGAACACCGACGGCAATGGGGCGCCGTTTGGACTGGAGTCAATCTGGACAACGGCATTGGCATCTACGGGGTCGGTGAAAATCACCCTGTATCATGAACCTACCAATAAAAACAGCACCACCGACCCGGGCGGCGAGGTAGACGTGGAAGTCTCCTTCCCGGTAACCATCCAGTAGACACAAAAATGCCGGATTGTCGTACCGGCTTACGGCATTTTTTAATGATCGCTTTTACGGAAAACAGTTTGATTTGGATGACGCGGGGCCGTCGAAATGACAGCCCCGCATTTTATTTGTTTCAATTCGAACCATGCGGCCCGCCAAAAATGCACAGCGAAGTGATTTCTTTTCGGGCTTTTTTGATCGTGCCATCGGCGCCGGTCACCGTCAGGGTGATATTAAAAATGCCGCATTTGGAATAGGCAAACGCCGGTTGTTTTTCGTTGGAAGTCACGCCGTTTCCAAAATCCCAGTGGTAGGCAACTGCATTTTGCGACAAATTGGAAAGTAAAACCGGCTCGGATTCATTGACTTTGGAGAGCGGATTTTCGATGGAGAAGTCAGCCACCAGTTCGGCTTGAGGCGCGAGTACATGCGCTGCTTCCTGGTCGAGCAAATTTTGTTTGTTACAGGCAAAAAATGCGACAAACAGGAGCGGCAGGATAAAAAGTGACGATTTTTTCATAATCAATAAAAGAAGATATGTGAGGCTGAAAGGTATAGTGAAATCTTTTTTCTAAAGTGAAATGAAAAAATATTAATTTTTAGACTTGACTAAATTTTATTTTAATATACCTTTGTTTCGTTTTTAGCATCTACAAAACCGTTTGATTTCCCAATATGTACCGCTGGTTGACAATCAACTTCCTGCTCACGATACAGGCACTTTGCGCGCAAACGCCCGCCACCGGTCGTTTCCAGATCCTGGATGCCAACACGCTTGAGCCTGTGGCGGCAGCCGGCATTCGGGAAAACAATGTCGGGGGGATACAATACGCCGATACCCTCGGTTTTTTTACCCCTTCGTTGCAAACCGGCAGTAAAGTAACCATCCGATGCGTAGGTTACCAGACCTGGACGGGCGTTTTGGAGCAGCAAAATCCGATCGTCCTTTTGACGCCTTCCGATGAAACCCTGGGAACGGTGGTGGTAACCGCAACCATGAAAGAAGTAGCCAAAGACGCATCGCCTATTCCGGTGGAGATTTATACCCCACGTTTTTTTCGCAAAAACGCGACTCCCAACATTTTTGAAGCGCTTACCATCGTAAATGGTGTACGGCCACAACTCAACTGCAACATCTGCAATACCGGCGATATTCACATCAACGGCATGGAAGGCCCCTACACCATGGTGACGATAGACGGCATGCCGATTGTAAGCGGACTCTCCACGGTGTACGGACTGAGCGGCATCCCGAACGGCATGATAGAGCGTGTGGAGGTCGTGAAAGGGCCGGCCAGTACGCTTTACGGTTCGGAAGCGGTCGGCGGCATGATCAATATTATTACCAAAAATGCGCTCACCGCACCGCGTCTGACGGTTGACGTGTTTGGCACCAGCATTGGCGAATACAACCTTGATGCAGCAGTGGCCACACCGGCAGGCGCCGCGCGTACCTTGTTGGGAATCAATTATTTCAATTTCAAACAACGGCTCGATATCAATGGCGACAACTTCACCGACCTAACCTTGCAGGACCGGGTATCGGTGTTCAACAAATGGAGCTTTTCCCGCAAAAAAGAACGCGTTGCCACCCTGGCCGCCCGCTACGTATATGAAAACCGCTGGGGCGGCGAACTCCAATGGGCGCCGCAATGGCGCGGCACCGACAGCATCTACGGTGAAAGCATCTACACGCAGCGGCTGGAATTTTTAGGAAAATACCAGTTGCCCGTCGCCGCCCGCCGGGTGATTTTCGATGCTTCCTGGAACCTGCACGATCAGGATGCTTATTACGGCACGACCCCTTACCTCGGGAAACAACAGGTTTTTTTTGGTCAACTTACCAGCGATCTTCCCCTCGGGAAAAAACATGACGCCCTGATTGGCGCCGCATTGCGTTACACCGGCTACGACGACAACACGCCGGCAACCGCTACCGCCAACGGCGCAGGCAACCAGCCCGCACATAATTGGTTACCCGGGCTATTCGTGCAGGATGAGTGGTCGTTGGATGCGAAGCATGTACTGTTACTGGGCATGCGATACGATCATCACAGTGCGCACGGGCATATCCTGACGCCGCGAGTGAGCTGGAAATGGATGAAAAACCAGCAACATATCCTGCGGCTTACGGGTGGCTCGGGGTATCGGGTGGCCAATATTTTTACTGAAGACCACGCTGCGCTCACCGGCGCAAGAGCGGTGATAATTGCTGAAAATTTGTTGCCGGAACGCTCCTGGAACGCTAACTTAAACTACGTTCGCAAGTTTTTCCCCAAAAAAACCGGGTTTATCGGACTCGATGCCTCTCTTTTTTACACCCGGTTTTCCAATCAAATTCTGCCCGATTACGATACCGATCCCAACCTGATTATATACAAAAATCTGGACGGGTACGCTGTTTCGTCGGGTTTGACCTTCAATATGGATATCAACTTTCTGAATGGTCTGAAAATCATGGCCGGCGCTACCGCCATGCAAGTGTATCGGGTGGAAAAAGGCGAGCGCCATCCGCAGTTGTTTGCGCCGCCCCTTTCCGGCACCTGGACGCTGAGTTATCCCGTTCATCGCTGGGGATTGAGCATTGACTATACCGGAAATGTGACCAGTCCGATGCATTTACCGGTGCTGCCCAACGACCCGCGGCCGGAGCAATCGCCCTGGTATTCCATCCATAACATCCAGTTGACGCGTACATTTCGCGGCGGATTTGAACTCTATGCCGGCGTAAAAAACCTGTTTGGCTTTTATCCGCGTGGCGAAGTGATTTTACGTGCTTTTGATCCGTTCGACAAGCAAATAGAAGTAAACAACCCCTACGGACATACGTTCGATCCGACGTACAA
>JANRLZ010000348.1:0-19787 GCA_033762055.1 Saprospiraceae bacterium | reverse complement strand
TGATCCTGTTTTTTGATGATATGGCCGTCCAAGCTCAACATCAATAGAGGAAGCATGCACCTGAAAGCAGGTGGTTAATAAGCAAATGCATAAAAAAATGCGCAGACAAGTATCGTTTTTCATGGTATACGGGAACATTTTAGGGGGAGGAATAAATAACAACAAGAGGGTATATCTGGAAAAAAGGCGCGGAGCCAACATGATTTTTTCACGTTGACTCCGCGCGTCATGTCTGATAGTGGTAAAAAACCTAATCCACCAAAGTCACATCGCCTTTAAATAACAGCACGCGGCCGTCAATCAGGCGTATTTCAGCGTAATAAACAAATACCGCCGGATTCATCAATTCACCCTTGAAAGTACCATCCCATCCGTGTGTCGGGTCATTTGGCTGGAAATTCTGGTCGGTGAATACCATATTTCCCCAGCGGTCAAAAATCTGAAACTTGTCTACTTTTTCAATCTGATCGCCATCGGCGAAGATGAGGAAGAAGTTGTTCAGTCCGTCGTCGGTATTCGGATAGAACACATTGGGGATATAGATGTGCGGCCGGTTGTCAACACGGATCAACACCCGGTCAGTTGCCTGGCAACCGTCGGTACTTACAATGGTCACGGTGTATTCCGTTGTCCGGAGCGGCCTGGCTGTCGGGTTCAACTGATCGAGCACGCAGTTGCAATTGTTTTCGAAAGTCAGGTCGTCAGAAGGCGTCCAGGTAATGCTTTCGATCAGCGAAACCGGATAGGCGGGTCCAAGTACAGCGTTGAGTTCCTGTTCGTCGCCGAGTTGGATTTCAAACAGCGGGTCGGCATTAATAGCCGGATCGGGCGCTTGCGGCACCGTGAGCGGCTGTTCGAACTCGCAACCGTTGGCATCCTGAATCATCAGCGCGTAGGTTCCCGGAGTGATATTGGCAAAATCAATCGTTTGGTTGTACGTATCGCCTCCATCAATGGAATATGAATAGGGGCCATAACCACCATCTACTTGCCCAAACGTGATCAAACCGTCGTTGTCTTTGCAAGTTGGTTTAACCAGTTCGTACACAAAGTCGGTAGGTACATTGGTTTCGACAATAATCTCCACATTATCAGTCTGGGTACATCCCGTGGTAGTGTTGGTTACCAAAAGGGAATAAGCACCCGGCTCATTAACCACGGGTTGCAGGGTATTGGCGCCTGAAACGATATTGCCGTTCTGGGTCGTCCAGGCATAGGAATAAATGTTACCCGTTGAACCCGAACCCTGCAACGCAGTTTGCGTCACATTGCAGGTAAGTGTAAATCCGGGACCTGCTTCAGCCAGCGGCAGTACGATATTGTCGCTCACCTGTACGGACTGTGAAGCCGAACATCCATTGGATGTATTCAAAACATTCAGGATGTACTGGCCGGCGCTGTTCACCGTAGCGGTGTTGCTGCTGCCACCACTTAGTATATTGCCATCGGCAGTTATCCATTCGTACTGAATATTCGGGCCACCGGTCGAACCACTGCCATTGAGTACAACGCTGGGCTGGGTGCATCCGATCACACCGGGTGAAGCGATGGCCACCAACGGCGCCTGGGTATCGGTGTTCACAATCACCTGATCGCTGGCGCTACAGCCATTGTCATTGTTTGTTACGATCAGGGTGTAGGTACCGCCGGCGATGACCATCGGTGTCAGGCTGTTGGCGCCCACAAGGATATTGCCGTTGGTCGTCGTCCACTGGTAGAAGAAATTACCATTGGCGCTCGAGCCGGTTCCATCCAGCGAGATGGAGGTAATCGCGCAGGTGAGCAGGCCATTGGCGCCTGCTTCTGCAGTCGGGTCCGCTATATCCTGCGGCACATTTACCGTTGCAGAATGGGTACAACCGTTTACATTGTCGGTTACCAACAGGGTATAATCACCGGGCTGATTCACTACGACCGCCAGCGGGTCGCTCTGGTTGCTGATATTGCCATTGGTGGTCGTCCACACATACGCCATATCGCCGGTAGTACTACCGCCGGCGTCGAGTGTGACTTCATCCACCGTACAAGTCAACGTTTCCGGCTGATCAATGGCCGCTACGGGATCCACCTGATTGGCAATGACATTCACACTGACAGTGTTGACACAACCGTTGTCAAGGTTGGTGGCCGTCAGTTCATAATAACCGGTAGCATCAATGGTGGGCGTCAGGCTGTTGGCGCCATTCACAATGTTGCCGTCTGGGGTTACCCATTCGTAGGTAAAATTGCCTGAAGCGCTATTTGATCCCTGCAAATTCAAACTTAATACCGCACAGGTAAGGGTTTGTTGCGGTCCGGCATCTACGGGAGGCGGAACGATATTTTGTTCTACAATGACGCTGCTGTTTGCCGTACACTGGTTGACAAGATTTTGTACGGTTAACGTATAGGTGCCGGGCTGATCAATCAGCGGGTTGAGGGTATTGCCGCCACTCACTATGTTGCCGCCGTTGGAGGCCGTCCATTGTACGCTGTAGCCTACACCGCTGTTCGAACCGGCGCCATCCAGGTTCAATTGTGTCACGGCGCAAGTCAGATCTGCCGCATCATTGGCAACGGCCAAAGGCACATCAGCCGCCTGGGTTATTTGTACCGTAGGCGAAGATGTGCAGCCGTTCGCCGTGTTGGTTACCAGGAGGAAATATTCACCGGCGCCGTCAACTGTCGGGTTCAAAATATTGGTGGCAGAAAGGAAATTGCCACCATTGGTCGTCCACTGGTATTCAAAATTTGGTCCAACCGGCGCGATGGCCTGTAAAGTGTAGGTGGGTTGTGTGCAGCTCAACTGGAAACTCGGCCCTGCGTTGGCTTGCGGCGCTTCGAAATCGGTCGTCACATCCATCGGATCGGTACTGGTACAACCATTGTCGGTGTTGGTTACAATGATGATGTAGGTTCCACCGCCGGCTACAACGGGATTCACGGTGTTCCAGCCGGACACGATGCCTCCCGGATCAATCCAGTTGTACGTAAAATTCGGCCCCACCGGGTTATTGGTTCCGCCGATCTGTAATTGCGGGTTGTAACAATTGAGCAACACATCAGGACCCGCATCGGCGGGTGGCGCCTGAATATCCTGTGTTGCCGGAACGGTTTGCTCCGAAGTACAACCATTGTCGGTGTTGGTTATCACCAGCGTGTAGTTCCCTGGTTGATTAATCGTTGCATCCAATGCATTCGGATTAGATTGCAACCCGGGGCCCGTCCAGGAATAGGTAAAGTTGGCGCCTGTGGAAGAGCCGGCGGAACTGATGTTGGTCTGGGGGGTCAGGCAGTTCAATTCGGCAGGCTGTGAAAGCGCCACTACAGGGTCATTATCGTCGGCCAGTATTTCTACCTGATCTACTGCTGTACAGCCATTGGTGATGTTGGTTACCAACAATTGGTAAACGCCCGCTTCATTCACCTGCGGATTCAAAATATTGGTCTGCGAAACAAAATTGCCTCCTGAAATTGCCGTCCAATTATAGGCAAACTGCGCGCCCACACTGCTGCTATCACCAAACAGCATCATGGAAGGCACCGTACAATTCAACACGTTGCCCGGGCCGGCTTCGGCAACAGGCGCATCAATGTTTTGCTGTACATCCACCGTGGTCGAAGCCGTGCAATTGTTGGCGGTATTGGTCACCACCAGCGTGTAGGTGCCCGGCTCGGAAACCAGAATGACCGGCGTACCATTGCCGCTTTGAATTTGTCCGTCAACAGTTCCCCACTGATAGTTGATGGTCGGACCGGTGGTTGAACCATTTGCGTTGACTTCAATGGCTTGGAACGAACAGGTCAACAATCCTATCGGAGTAGCCAATGCAGTAGGCACATTTGCATTAATGGTCACATTGGTAGAAGCCGAATTGGTGCAGCCATTGGCGGCATTGGTAACCACCAGGGTATATGTACCCGGCGCTATAATGGTGGGGGTCAATGTGTTATCACCAGCGCCGATACCACTCCCCGATGCGGAAGTCCATTGGTAGGAATAAGTCGGACCGGTACTTGATCCGGAGCCGCTGAGCTGAATAGCCGGCGTTGTGCAGTTGATTTCTCCACCTGGCGCTACTACTGCTGCGGGTGGCGTAATATTTTCATTCACGATGATAGAGGCGGTATTGGTACAACCGTTGGTACTATTGGTAACCAACAGGTTATAAGTACCCGGATTGTCAATTGTCGGCATGGGCGTGTCGCCGCCGCTTACAATATTCCCGCCGTTCGAAGCAGTCCAGGCATAACTGAGGTTGGGGCCGGTGGGCGCCAGCGGGTCGCCAAGCAAAGCCGTGGTGACTGCACAGGTCAATGTGGCCGGCGGGCCTGCATTGGCCGCAGGTGGCAAATTGTCGGCAGCCACTACAATAGAAGCCTGCGAGGTACACATACTGGTCGGGTTGGTAATGACGATCGAGTAGGTACCCGGTTCATTCACTACCGGTGTCAACGTATTGGTTCCGGAAACAAAATTCCCGTCGAGCGTTGACCAGACGAAACTGTCGGTCGGCTGCATTTGTGAACTTACTGCGCTGACCGTAGCTTGCAGGTTGATACAGGTAATATCATTGCTGGATGTGGCAACAGCGATAGGGGCAGAGAAATTCTGATTGACCGTCACTTCCTGGGTACTGGTGCAACCATTCGTCGGACTGGTTACAATCAGGGTGTATTGTCCGGCTTCATTGACCACGGCTGTCGGGGAATTGTGGCCGGAAACAATAAATCCATTGGTGGTTGTCCACATATAACTGATTCCTGCAGGGGTGGAAGCCGAACCGTTGAGAGTGACCTGGCTCACAGTGCAGGTAATCAAAGCAGGCGGCGCCACAGATGCATTGGGTGGCGTCAAATCTTCGTCAACCAATGCGATATCGGTAGATGTGCAGCCGTTTTGGGTATTGGTAACCACCAGGGTGTATGTACCGGTTTCCGAAACGATCGGGTTGGGCGTGGTTTCCCCCCCGATAATGACACCACCGTTAGAGGCTGTCCACATATAGGTATATTGACCGCCGTTACTGGAACCGGAACCGTCGAGCGTCACATTGGTGGCAGCGCAAGTCAGCGTTTCATCCGGGCCGGCAGCAGCTACCGGTGGCGTATTATTGGCCGAAACTGTGGATGACGCGCTTGAGGTGCAACCATTGGTCAGGTTTTGTACGACCAGAACATACGTGCCTGCCTGATTCACCACCGGGTTGAGGGTGTTGTTTCCGCTGACGATATTTCCGGGATTTGCCGTCCAGTTGTAGGAAAAGTTTCCGCCACTGCTCGAGCCGGTACCGTCGAGCGACACAGCCGGCACACTGCATGTGATACTGCTGGGAGGCGAGGTGACTGCGGTAGGCGCTGCAAAATCGCTGGGTACTACGGCAGAAGAGGTCATTGTACAGTTGTTGGCATCCGTAATAATCACGGAGTAGTTGCCGGCTGTCAGGTTGATTGGGTCTTGCACCGTAGCGCCATTGCTCCATGCATAGGTATAGTTGGGCGTTCCGCCTGTGACATTGAGGTTGATGCTTCCACCGTTTGGACTAAAACAGTTGACGCCCTGCACATTCACAATACTTGGCGCTATGGCGGGCGGAGCGGTAATCGTGAACGACTGGTTGTTGGTACAGCCAAAACCGTCGGTGACCGTTACCTGATAAGTGCCGGCAGGAAGGCCATTCGGATCGGGTATGTTACCAATCGGTACCGACCCTATCCACAAATAATTGTAAGGCCCCTGACCGCCGGTTACTGTAGTATTTATGGAGCCGTTGGAAGCTCCCGAACAGGCCAGGGTGGAAGGAACGCCACTTAATTGTAAACTTGAAGGAATCACCACCACTGTTCCATTGGCCGAGCCAGGACAACCGGAGCCATCCAACACGGTAGTAAGCTGATACGAACCAGGCTCTGTGATGATTAATGCAAACGGATCATCGGTGATACCGGTGATAGGCGTCTGTGGATCGTTGTTAAAGTTGTAGGTAATGTCAAATGGACCATTGCCTGTAAAATTGATCATCAATGTCGCTTCCTGTCCCGGGCATATTTGAGTATTTGGGCCAAGCAACTGGGCGATAGGAGGCTGGTTGATATTTACCCGTGCACGCGCCGTACTGGTTCGCCCACAGGCATCGGTAACAGTCACCGTGTACGTGGTGGGAGAGCCGACAAATGGGGTAATGGTCGGATCGGTGCCGCCGGTATTCCACGAATAGGTGTATGGCCCTACGCCACCCTCTACATTTACCCCTACCGTTGCAACACCGGGGCCGCAAATCACAACTGTGTCGGCCACCGGCGTCATGGGTTCATAATCGAGGATGGTAAGGGTTTCCTGCGGGTTGAGACAGGAACAGGCGTTGTTCAGCGTAAGGATCACTGTTTCTGCACCTTCCGGAATCAGGTCGTTTACGATGTTCACCGGGATCAGCAGTTGATCCTGGCCGGCAGGAATCACATAGGTGGATGAAATCGGGCCGTAATCAGCGCCTTGCGTGGCAGTACCTGTGATGGTAAACGAAACGGGCAAGGGCAGATTGGGGTTGGAGCCCACGCGGTCAATCAGTAGCTGTACCAACCCGCAACCTTCGGTTACTTCATCCACATCGGGTTCTCCGTTTACCAGCCAGTCAATGGAGGCATTGCCGCCGCCGTCAAAAGAACCGGATTTGAGGAATACGGCAGAGTCCCATACGCCATCGCCCACATCGGCAATTTTCAATTTAATATGGTAGGTTGAGCAGGGAATAACATTGGCTACGGCCACCATTTTGCGGGTATAACCATCATATTGCAATTCCAGAACGGCCGGGCCGGCGGCGGGAGGGATGGTGCCGCAATTGTCGCCCGTAGCGGGGGTATTATGGGTGTAAAAACCGGAATTCGTTTGGTGATTGATCGTGTTGATCGTGATCGGAATAGCGGTACTGGGAACCACTGCCAGATTTTGTGTGCCTGCAATACCGGGTCCCGAGATAAAGAAGCCAAAAACGTCGTTGAATCCCGTATTGACATACTCACAATATTCTTCCGAGGCAAAAACAAATTCAAAAGTGAGCGGGGTTTGCGTAGGCGTAAAATCAAATTCAATATTAGCCATATCAAACAAAGCGCCTGGTGTCAAACTTTGCAGGTCGCCATCAGGGGTCCCGATACCATACCCTGCGCTGGCGCCGTCGCTGTCGTTGGGGCCGGGGGCGACAGTTATGCCGCCTGTTGCCATAATGACGCCCTGGTCGAAACCTACATTGGTCAGGCCATTGCTGAAAGAGCCAATCTGGTCGCCCTGGCCACTGTACGTAATACCGGTCACGTCGAAACAGTTGCCGCCAATAAAAACATCCTTGATGAGATCTTCAGCGCTGCCGCCACCTACTTCCAGCACGGCCATATCAAGCGCCTGTTGTACCTTTTTCTTTTCTCCTACCCGCATCATACTCACATAATGCCGGGGCGGGTCAGATGGATCCCAGGTGCAGGGGTAATCGAGGCGGAACTCCATAACGGAGGCAGAAGCCACAAATTTGAGTAATTTTATGGCTGCGTTGTAACTGACAATCTGTGTGTTGGGGGTCAGCACCGAAATGTCGGGCATGCATTGAGCAAGACATGGTTCACTGCCCGGCACCAGAAGGCCATACGTTTCATTGGGAATCATGTTCTGGAAAACAATGGTCTGCTGTGCGGATTCAGCAGTGACAACGTGGCGCCTCTTTTGCGCGTCCAGAATCGGGGAAGTTTGTTGTGCTGCCAGAGGCAGGCAAAATGCTGCCAGCAACCCAACTAAAAACACGGAGCGGGATGTAAAAAGACTCATAGACTAACAGGTTTTGATTGCGTGATAATTGTTTATGGTCAAAGAAAATTGCTTCAAAACACAACTCGACAAAATCTGGCAAGCCAGATTCAGAAAAGCGCAAAAACGCTGCATACCCATCTTCATAATGTTTGAAAAACGGAACGTCAAACCCTTTATCTCAATCTGCCCATGCTATACGGGAAAGAAAGGGCAGATTGTTCTCATGCAGTGAGATCAGGATTTCAACGGGAGCTCCACCATTGCCGGGTGACGAACAGGGGGGAAGGAGGATGTTCATCAGTCGGCAGAGGCATTTGGTTTTAGAATAGTGTTCGCAGGGATTAGGTATTCGCTCCTCTCACATTCCCAAAAAATTCCCGCAATGATAGAAAGATTATTGCGGGAATTACCCCATATCTTAATTTTTTTTATCGGCCAGGCGCGGCCTTATCCTAGAGTAAAATGGCCAACGACGCAACTTCTTTTTATATATTTTGAACACCCCTGCAAATACACACTTGCACAAAACAAAATTTTAATAATTTACAATTATCCAAATACAAATCTTCTTTATCCCTCATTCTTCATCTCTCATCCCTCTCCGGGATGATTTTAACGCCGAAACCCGTCTTTTATCCTGCAACCGCTTGGCTACGACACTGGCGGGAACACGCGTAGGCTTGCGGGGCTTGGCTTTTTGAAAAGCTTTTTCCAACAGACGAAAAATTTTCTCCTCCGCCAGTTGTTTGTTTAAAAATTGCGAACGTTCGGTCTGGTTCGTCGCCGCCAAAATACCTTCCCCTGAAATATGGGCCGACAGCTTCTGAAACACCAGGGCTTTTTCTTCTTCAGAAAGCGCCCTTGAGGCCGCTACATCCAGCAGCGCCTCCGCCTTGGTTTCCACCTTGTTTACATTTTGTCCGCCTTTCCCGCCCGAACGGGCGGTGCGGAAACTTAATTCAGTGCTGAGCAGATCCTTGTCCATCTTCAAATTTTGGTGCAACCAATAGCCCACTTTTGAAAGTATCTTTTTGGCCCAAACCGAGCCTTTCCGGCTGAATTTCGGCTGTTTTTTCGTCCGGACCTATCCAGTACGAACGCAAAAACAGGCCTTGCCCAGCCATAAAATGCGCCAGTTTCGGCTCAAACGCTGCTTTCGAGAGCGGTCTAATGTTTTTTTGATTCCGGAAGTTCCAAAGATCGCAAATTTCGCCAATACAAGCCAAAACAAGAAACCCTTGTTGTAAACTCCCCGGCTATTCGCATTTTTGGCGGAATAATTTTAAGCCATGCAGTATCGCAACCTTTTACTTTTTTTGCTTGCAACGCTTGCAGCAGTTTTTTTTTACTGGTTTTCACCGGTTTCTTCCGCCAAAGAAAAACGCTCGCCCTCACAAGCAGGCGCAGCTTTCCAGCAATGGAGCATGGCACGCACCTATCCAGATGGTAAATTCCATACCGAAAAATATAGCGAAGCCCTCACGCAAATGCATTTCGCCGCCCAACTCCGCGATGAGCGCAGCAACCCTGTTTGGGAAGATCTCGGCCCCAAAAATATAGGCGGGCGAACGCTTTGCCTGGCCATCCACCCCACCGATACCAATATTCTTTGGCTCGGCAGTGCCTCGGGCGGCATCTGGAAAAGCACCACCGCCGGTCGCGGCGCCAACGCCTGGCAACGTATCGAAACAGGTTTCCCCCTGCTTGGTGTAAGCGCGCTTGCTATTGACCCCTCCAACCCCGAAATTATTTACGCTGGCACCGGCGAAGTGTACAACGTTGAATCCTCTTCTCCCAACGTCGCCATCCGGGTTACCCGAGGCACTTACGGCATAGGTATCCTTAAAAGCAACAACGGCGGAATCAGCTGGAGTAAAAGCCTGGATTGGGGCTACGGCGATTTGCGCGGTGTGCAGGATCTAAAAATCAATCCGTTGCGCCCCGCTACTGTCCTGGCTGCTACTACCGAAGGCTTGTTGCGTAGCTGGGACGCCGGCGCCACCTGGCATACCTTGCACAACAAACGAATGGCGGTTGATATTGAAATTGATCCTGCCGATACCACCCGTATTTATGTCACACATGGCTCCCTTGATGATCAGGACGCCAGTGGCGTGTATCGCTCCAGCAATGGCGGCGCCAGCTTCAGCAAACTCGCCGGCGGATTGCCCGCAACTTTCAGCGGAAAAACAATGATTGATCTTTGCCCGGGGCAGCCCAATGTCTTGTACGCTTCGGTAGCCAATTCTTTCCAGCAAATCGGCTTGTTTAAAAGTGAAAATAGCGGCGATTCCTGGGTACTGGTCAACACCGAAGATGTCGCAAAGTACCAGGGATGGTATTCGCATGATGTAGCGGTACACCCCTCCAACCCGAATACATTGATTTGGGTCGGTATAGATACCTGGAAATCCATAAACAGCGGTTCGCTGGTTACGCAAAAATCCTATTGGTATAATTGGAATTTCGGTTACGTACCTGCCGGCGCTTCCGAAGGCCCGCCCGATTATGTACACGCCGACATCCACCGCGCCTATTACGTACCAACTGACGCCAGTAAAGTGTATCTCGTGTCAGACGGCGGCCTCTTTGTTTCTTACGACGGCGGTGACACCTGGGCCGGGCGCAACGGCGGCTATCAAACCCAGCAGTTTTATGCGAACCTCGGCAATTCAAACACCAATTCGGAATGGGCCATAGGTGGCATGCAGGATAATTCTACTGCGATATATTTTGGCGACCCTTCCTGGATTCGTGTGTTGGGCGGCGACGGCGAATGCGCTGCGATACACCCGCAAAACGACCAAATCATGTTCGGTTCTTCCCAATACCTCAACCTCTATAAAAGTACCAATGGCGGGGAAGACTGGTATGGCATCGGATCAGAAATTGACGAAACCGCAGCTTTTAACGGGCCGTTTGAAATTGCCCCCTCCCAACCAGAAATTATGTACGCCGGCGCACAAAGCCTGTGGCGTTCCGACGACAGCGGCGAAACCTGGGAAAACATGACCGGTATCATCGCCAACAACAGTCTGGTACTCACCATGGCAATACCCAACCAGGATCCTGATGTCGTGTACCTCAGCACGGTACCAAGAGCCTTAAATGTCAACGCGCCGCCTCGTCTGTTCAAATTCAACGTTTCCACGCAGGATGTCCAGGAACTGACCGGCCTTCCCGATCGTTTTTGCATGGATATTGCCGTGGACCCAACCGACGAAAATCGCGTACTCGCGGTGTTTGCCGGGTTCGATACACCACACGTCTGGGAATCGAAAAATGGCGGCGCCAGCTGGCAATCCATTTACAATGGCTTGCCCGACGTCCCCACCAATTCCATACTGATTGACCCCGCTACCGGCCATCTTTATGTGGGCAACGACCTCGGCGTATGGCATTCGGCCGACGACGGACTGTCGTGGGATTTTTACTCTGCTGATGCGCCGCAGGCGCTGCTCGCCATGCACTTGAGCATAGCGCCCGGCAACAAACTCCGCGTCGCATCTTACGGCCTGGGCGTATGGCAAACCGACCTTGCCGAAGCAAGCGACGCAAAAGAGACCCTGTCGGATTTGAATATAAAAAAGCTATGGCCCAATCCTGCCGCCGAACAAACAACCCTTGATTTCAATCTGAAAACTTCCACCGATGTGTCGGTCCGATTGCTCGATATATCGGGCAAAACGTTGTGGCAAAGCGGCGTTGCCCGTTTGTCGGCCGGCAACCATTCCCGCAATATTCCAACGGCGAATCTGCCCGTCGGTACGTATGGTGTGGTGTTGGAATCAAAAAAAGGGAAAACAGGGAAAATGTTGGTCGTAGCCCGGTGATAGGCAGCAACTTGCTACCTTCGCCCCATGTCGCGCTCAAATAAATATGTCTGCGTTCACGGTCATTTTTACCAACCTCCCCGTGAAAACGCCTGGCTGGAAACCGTTGAACAACAGGAAACTGCACACCCCTTTCACGACTGGAACACCCGGATTAACCACGAATGTTACGCACCGAATGCGGCAGCCCGCATCCTGGACGCCGACGGCTGGATTACCAAAATCAGGAACAACTACAACCGCATTTCCTGGAATTTTGGCCCAACCTTGCTCTCCTGGCTCGAAGAAAACGACCCGGAAGCCTATGCTTTGCTGATCAAAGCCGACCAGCGCAGCCGCGAACGTTTTGGCGGCCACGGCTCGGCATTGGCACAGGTACACAGTCACCTCATCATGCCGTTGTGCAATGCCCGCGACAAAGTGACACAGGTAACCTGGGGGATTCGCGATTTTGAACGGCGTTTCGGACGATACCCTGAAGGAATTTGGCTGGCAGAAACTGCTGTCAATACCGAAACGCTCGAAGTGCTGGCAGCTCACGGCATTCAGTTTACAATTCTTGCACCACGACAAGCGAAAGCCGTGCGGCATTTGTCGGACAAAAAATCCGATACCGCAGACTGGCGGGTAGTGGATGCCGACTCACTTGACACCCGCCATCCATACTGGTGCCTGCTTCCCAGCGGGCGACGCATCGCCCTGTATTTTTACCACGGCCGGATCGCGCAGGAAGTAGCTTTCAACGGTTTGCTCAACAGCGGCAAAGCATTTGCACAGCGCCTTTCCGGCCTCTTTGACAACAACAAAGAGGCGCAGATCGTGCATATCGCCACCGACGGTGAAAGTTATGGCCACCACCACCGCTATGGCGAAATGGCGCTGGCCGATTGCCTGAATTATGTCGAAGATCACGAACTGGCGACTTTGACCAACTACGGCCAGTTTCTTGAGTTGCATCCGCCCGTTTGGGAAGTGCAAATTCATGAAAATTCTTCCTGGAGCTGTGTGCATGGCGTGGAGCGCTGGCGCAGCGATTGCGGCTGCAACTCCGGCAAGCCCGGATGGCACCAACGATGGCGCAAACCTCTCCGTGAAACACTCGACTGGCTGCGCGACCAGCTGTCGCCGATTTTCGAACGCGAAGGCGCGCGCCTGCTGCGCGACCCATGGGCTGCACGCAACGACTATATCGAAGTGATGCTGAATCGCTCGGAGGCCACGGTGGAGGCCTTTTTGAAAAAACATGCCCGCCGCGAGTTGAGCGATCTTGAGCGCGTGGCAGCGCTGCGGCTCCTGGAAACGCAACGTTTTGCCGTGTTGATGTACACGAGTTGCGGCTGGTTTTTTGATGAAATATCCGGCATCGAAACCAACCAGATTTTGCAATATGCACTGCGCGCCATGGACTACACCCTGGACGTAACCGGACAGGACTTTTACCCCGAATTCGTACGTCGCCTTGCCTCGGCGCCCAGCAATGTGTTGCCCAACGGCGCCGAAAGTTTTTTGAAAAATGTAGTACCGACTCGGGTTACCCTCGAGCGTGTGGCCATGCATTTCGCGGTGGCTTCGTTGTTTGAAAACGATCCGGAAAGCCTTGATTTATTCAACTACACTGCTTCCGTAGAGTTTTTTGAAAAAATTGAAGCCGGCACGCCACAGTTTGCCGCAGGCCGCCTGCGCATTCGATCGAGATTGAGTCACGCAGAAAAAACATTTTGCTTTGCCGTCTTGTATCTCGGCCAGCAGCATATTATCGGCAACATTAGCGGCTCGATGCTGCGCTCGCAGTTTGAAGAAATGTACACCCGCACCAGCCGAGCATTCCGTGCCGCCAACATGGGAGAGGTGATCGGCGCCCTGCAGGAATATTTCGGCCCCGACAAATTCACCCTTTCCAGCCTTTTTGCCGATGAAAAAATCAAAATCATCCAGGCAATTACCGCCTCCGGCATGGCGGGCGCCGAAGCGACCTTTCGCAACGTTTTTAACGAAAATTACCAGTTGATGGCGGGCATCGAGGAAGCCAGACTGCCTTTACCCGCCGTTTGGCAAAACGTAGCTGAATACGTATTAAATGCTGATTTACGGCGCTTTTTTGAACATTCAGACATCCCCGACACCCGCAATTTGCAACGCATTGTAGCAGACATGAAGCGTTGGCACATACGGCGCACCGACGAAGACGCACTCAACCATGCCATTGGTAACCGCGTTTACAGGGAAATTGAAAAAATAGGACTCGACGAGTCGTCCCTTCCACGGGTACAATGGCTCGGCGAAGTATTGGCGGCGGTGCAGGAAGCGGATTTGAAACCAGGACTGTGGCGCAGCCAGAATGTATTTTATCTACTCACAAAAGGTTACCGAAAAGGGCAATGGGTGTTTGTTAACCCGGAATGGGAAACTGCTTTTGAAAAACTGGCCGCCTTGTTGAAAGTGCGGCTGAAAGTGTCCTGAACCTGACCAAACACTGAAAGACTGCCCGATCAGGCAGCGCCTTTCTTTTTGGCAGTATCTAACAAAAGCGTGTACCTTCGGGGAGTTCTATCGCCCCAGCAAGCCGCCTTTTTTGTGTTCCCAACAATCGTAATCTTTTGAGCGAATACGAACTTATCCGGGGTTGCTTGCGCGGGTCGGCGCAATGCCAACGCGAGTTGTACGAGCGTTTCGCCGGCAAAATGTATGCTGTTTGCCTGCGCTATGCCCGCACACGCGAGGATGCGGCTGATATTCTGCAAGAGGGCTTCTTAAAAGTCTTTACCAAATTGGGACAATTTCAGTTTCAGGGATCATTCGAAGGCTGGGTGCGCAGAGTGATGGTAAATACGGCACTGCGGGCTTACCAGAAACAACGCTATGATTTTGAACATACCGGCTACGAACGGCTTCCTGAATCGCCTATTGACCCCGACGCGGTGGCCATGCTTTCAGAGGCGGAACTCCTTAATCTGGTACGGCAGTTGCCCGACGGATACCGCGCTGTGTTTAACCTGGTTGCCATAGAAGGATACTCTCACGCAGAAGCCGCTGAAATGCTGGGGATACAGGAAAGCACCTCGCGCTCCCAGCTTACCAAAGCCCGCAGACACCTTGAAGAAGAAGTCGCCAAAATGGAAAGAATGTACCTGGGAGGGTAGAAAAAGCAAAATTACAACAGCATTATTTCTACTTTTTACCCCGTTAGTTGCTAATAACCCTCTCAAAATCATCCCAAACACCAGACAAACTTGTTTTGAACATGGAAAGCCAGCATCATAAAATAGATGAAATTTTCCGGCAGCGGCTGCACGATGCGGAGGCGCCCCCCCCTCCGTTCGTGTGGCCGGCTCTGGAGCAGGAATTGCGCAAACGCCGTCGCCGGATGGCGTTGTGGATATTTACCGGCAGTTGCATGATTGCAATGGCAGCAGCCGGTTTGATATGGATGCGTTATCGTTCAGACCAGACCAACCCGTCCAAAGCATCGGAAGTGACCAGCATCCAGGCGCCACAACTTGAATGCGCCACTTCGATGTATGCTGCAAAAAACAAACCGGCGCCTGTTGCAGCACCTTCAAAGGAGAGAACGCCCAAAGCGACACATTCCGAGTTTTCACCGGCAATATCCTCAAAAGGGGCTCCGGCCTTCAGCAACGTGTCTGTCCTGGCGCAAGAAACGACGCCAGCCGTTCAAACATCGGGCCCTACAGCCGACGCTATGGAAGCAACATCCCCAATCAGCCAAATAACACTTGCTGATTTGCCGCTGCCATCTGTTGCTCCGGCCTCTTTCGCACAGGGGAAATCGCTTTCGCCCAAAACATTCAAAGCCACCGGTCGAAGCAAAAAGGTGGTGCCGAGGTTGTGTTATGATTTCGATCGCCACCCCAGTGCCTGGTTGATTGATGTGTACGCCGGCCCTTCATTCGCACAAAGTTCGTTAACCAGCCGCCTCGAAGACCGCCCCTATCTCAATCAGCGATTGGCCACTGAAAACCCCCTGATCGCCATGAACGTCGGCGTGCGTGCCTCGCTGATGTTCAACCGCAACCTGCTGGTACGTACCGGCCTGCACTACAACCGGATTACCGAAGAATTTGAATACATTGACCCCACGTATGTAAAATATCATATCGTTGCCACGGTTGTCAACGGCACGACGCAAATTGATACCGTTGGCGTGGAATATGGCGAACATTATCAAAAAGTGTACAACCGATACAGCACGCTTGATGTGCCCCTGATGGCCGGGGTGGAAATGCGTCGCGGCCGTTCGGGTGTCAGCATCAATGCCGGAGCTTCGGTCAATATCTGGTTCCAAAAACGGGGTACAATCATTGACCCGGCAACCGGCAAACCCGCACGTTTCGACAATAATGGCGCCTTGGAAGGCAAAGTATTTCGCAACGGGATAGGCTTGAGCGCCTGTGCCAGCATCCAGTGGTACTATCATTTGGGACCGCATTTGCGGGTATTTGCCGAACCTTCATTCCGGCAAATATTACGCCCGGTCTCATTGAAAAGTCACCCGGTAGAACATCGGTACAGCATTTTGGGGATAAAACTGGGTGCCACTAAGATATTTTAACCTTGGTCAGGGCAGCGCAAACCATCCGTCAAGCGTCTTGACCCTGCCATTCGAAACACCCATCTAAAAACGTCAGAGTAAAATGTTACGCATTAGATTGTCATGTTGGCCGGTTTTATTGTTGCTTACCTTGTGGAGTTGCCGCAAGGACGAAGAGGCGTTTCAACCTTATCCGCCATCCGCTCAGACGCTGCGCAGTTTGCTGGAACAACAGGTTCCACACGAAAATACCCATAAAATTTTCACTTTTAATACCCTTAACGCAGACCAGGTGCTGGAAATGCCCGGCGGAACCAAAGTTTTTCTGATTGATACCGACCATCTTTTCGACGACGCTAGCACCGGTGAAGATGTACTGTGCAGTACCTGCACCGATCTTAAAATTGAAATAACCGAGATTTTAGATAAAAGCGACATTATTGCTCGCGGATTGAGTACGGTATCGAAGGGTGACAGTCTTTTTGAAAGTGGAGGCATGGTGCGCGTCACCGTCACCTGCAACGGTCGCCCCCTGGCACTATCTCCCGATCGTTTTTTGAAAATCCAAATTCCACACAACCAGCCGGGCGATGATTTATTCGTCTTTTCCGAGTGGGATAACAATACCCAGACCTGGATACGCAGCGAGCAGCCGGTTTTCCGGGCAGAATGGCCTTTATCGGGCAGCCTGCAGGAAGGTTATGAACTTCTAACGCCGCACTTGGGCTGGTCGGCTTGCGGAAAAATTTTGACGGAGCCGTCTTCCGATTTTTGCCTGACACTACCTGCCGGATTTGGCGAACAAAACACACTTTCTCATTTGGTCTTCAAAAACCAGCAAGTGGTAGCGCCACTCCGATTTGACCTGAGTTCGAATACCTTTTGTTTTCCACATGTACCCATCGGCTTTCAGATACAATTGTTTTCAGTAAGCAAATTGGGTGATCAGTACTGGATGGGAAAAGGGCAAACCGAAAGTGGCACCAATACCATGTACCCCATGACTACCCAGATCATGAGCGAACAAGCCATTCTTGACTTCGTGAAAGGGCTGTAACACCCGATATTCAGGCAAAAAAGCCGGTGCAGAGTGAACTGCACCGGCTTTTTTTTTTACCCTTTTGCTGCTTTTTTAGCCTTCCATCTTAAAAAAAACGATAAAAGCAGGACGCAGCATATCGCCAACCCGAACTCCATAAATATCACCTGTAAAGTTCCTTGTCGGTGGCACAAAAGCGCACAGATAACATATACGACATTTACCCCCAACAACAGCAGCGTAGTTTGTGTATGGCTCATGCCAAGCGCCAGTAAACGATGATGTATATGCATTTTATCCGGTTTAAATGGTGAACTGCCCTTTAATAAGCGGCGAATCATGACTGTGGTGGTATCGAGCACCGGCAAAATCAACAAAGCGACAGCAATAGCGGGCGCCGCCTGGTACTTCCACCGATGTGCGTCCGGCAATTGCCGATTGGTTTCTATAAAAGAGATGGCCAGCATCGCGCAAACAGTGCCGAGCAGAAGCGAACCGGTATCGCCCATGAATATTCGGGCCGGTGTGATATTGTAGCGCAAAAAAGCCACAATAGCACCTGCCAGAGAAAATGCAACCACCGCCAGCGCAGGCGTGTCCACCGCATGAAACCACCAGCCAAAGGCAACGCAATTCAACAGACCAACACTTCCTGCAAGGCCGTTTATGCCGTCTATCAGGTTGAAGGCATTGATGATTCCAACAATAATCAGAAGAGAGAAGGCAAAACCCGTGAAGTGAGACAAATCATGCCAGCCTAATATACCGTACAGGCTGGTCAGCAAAATATGGGCCTTGTAAACCAGAATAAGGGCAACCAGGCACTGCCCCAACAGCTTTTTGCCCGGAGAAAGATGCAGCAGGTCGTCGAAAATCCCGATGAGAAAGATCAGGACGAAAGCGGCCAGAATGTACTGCAAGACACCGAAACTGCCTAAAGGCGTCCACAATACGATTCCGCAAACGGTACCGGCAAATATGGCGATCCCTCCCAGGGAGGGGGTTGGTTCGATATGCGAACTACGTTCGTTGGGCTGGTCGTAAATACGTCGCTCTTTGGCCACCCTTATGATAACCGGTATGATCAGATAGGTCAGCAGGAACGCAGTGACAAAACCGGACAAGAGGGCATCCATAACTAATCAGTCTTGTGCGACGAGTGCACCCCATCAGGAAAAGCGCACAACGGAATCAATTCAGGCGACGGTAGTGACCCATTTTGCCGTATTTGTCAATACGGACCGTGATTCGCTCGTCAGGATCCTGGTTGATGATCTTGGCAAGTTCGGTTTTGATATGGTTTTTGAGCGTTTCCGCCATTTCTTCGGGTGCATTGTGGCCGCCTCCAAGCGGTTCTTTTACAATTCCGTCTATCAAACCGAACGAGAGCATGTTGTCTGCATCGAGTTTCAGGGCTTCGGCGGCCTGCTCTTTATAATCCCAGGAATGCCACAGAATGGAGGAGCAGGACTCGGGCGAAATCACGGAATACCAGGTGTATTCGAGCATAAACACCTTATCGCCCAGGCCTATGCCCAATGCGCCGCCGGAGGCGCCTTCCCCAATGATATAGCAGAGAATAGGTACGCGCAACTGCGCCATTTCGAACAGGTTGCGGGCGATGGCTTCCGCCTGTCCGCGTTGTTCGGCTTCAAGACCAGGGTAGGCGCCGGGGGTATCAATGAGCGTTACCACCGGAAAACCAAAACGTTCGGCCATTTTCATGAGCCGCAATGCCTTTCGGTAACCTTCCGGGTTGGCCATGCCGAAGTTGCGGTACTGGCGCATTTTGGTATTCACCCCTTTCTGATGGCCGATGACTACAATGGTTTGCCCGTCGAGATCTGCCAGGCCGCCCACAATGGCATGATCGTCGCCGGCATAGCGGTCGCCATGCAGTTCAATGAACTTTTGGCACATCGTCGTCAGGTAATACAGCGTGTAAGGCCGTTCCGGATGGCGCGAGAGTTGCACCTTTTGCCAGCCGGTGAGGTTGGCGTATATTTCCTGGCGCTTGCTTTGGATTTTGGATTCCAGTTCGCGCATCATGGCGCTTACGTCCAGTTCGCCTTTTTCGCCCACCTCCTTGAGTTTGTCCAACTGTTCGTAGAGGGCCTCCAAAGGTTTTTCAAAATCCATAAAAGTCATTGCCATAGCAGTGTCGGGTTTTTGAACGGCTTTTAGAAGGGCGGGCAAAGATACATGCCGGGGCATTTGATTTTTTTGGAAAATAACGCTTCAAACCGTATGCCGCGTTGAGTGGGGTCAAAATGCCTTGTTTTTTGACAAAAATGAGGTTGAGGAATATTTGCCGGAATTTTTTTCAAAAAAAATTTGGCTCTTCAAAACCACTCGCGCTATCTTTGCCCCGCTTTTGAAAGAAAGCAGTGAGGATTGGTAGTTCAGTCGGTTAGAATGCCGCCCTGTCACGGCGGAGGTCGCGGGTTCGAGTCCCGTCCAGTCCGCAAAAGGCTCTGAGTAATCAGAGCCTTTTGTATTTCCCATCCACCGGTAATCGTTTTACTTCATTGGTCCACAACGGCCCTTTATTCTTCGATTCTTTTTCCTACTTTCTTGCCCGAATAT
>JANRLZ010000347.1:0-14337 GCA_033762055.1 Saprospiraceae bacterium | reverse complement strand
CCTGAGCATACGATGTATTTCATCAGGCTTTCATACGCAGCAACTGCTCGGCGAATTGTTGCATCTCACCGTAAGCCTCCGGACCGAATTCGGCGGAATAGTTCACCTTGCCATCCGTCAATTGCCATAAAGTGAAATCTTCCACTTGTTCGCCCTCCCTGTTTCGGCGCCAGAAGCGGCCACCATCAGGGTTTATTTCCACAAAATAGGTATCTGTCTCGCCGGATTTGGCCGACCAACTTTTTTTGTTCGGCTGACGGGCAGCCGAAACGGTGGATGGGTTACGGAATTCCGGTCTGTCTTTTACTACGACCGTGCTCGTAATCATATCGTGCAGACATTGGCTGCGGGCATTAAACAGCATCAGCAAATAGCCAAAGAACAAGGTAAAAATATTGAGAAAATTGGCTAAAAAACGGCCGGTAGCTGTGCCGAATCCGATATTTTGTCCCTCAACGCTCAATACCCGGATGTGCATGGCGCGCTTTCCAATCGTAGCGCCACTTTTACTTGCCTCCTGTGTGGCAAAATAAAGCCAGGGAAAAATGATGGGAAGGAACATCGAAGGAACGAGCAGAATGAAACCATCAATTAATCGCGCGATTACGCGTTCGCCAAATGATGCATATTCAATTTTTACTGTTTGCGGAACAGGTTGGTCGAGGATCGTCATGAAGAAAAAATTTTCAGGGCGAAATTCCAGAAATTTATCTCACCTTACCCAACCTTTTTCGATGAACCCGCTGTCTGGCAGGAAAACTCGGGATACTTTATCGTCGTGAATCTTTTTGGCGCAAAAAAATATACAGATCAGGAGTTGGTGGCAGCCTGTGCCGCCAACGACCGTCGCGCGCAGGAAGCCATGTATCGTCGTTTCTTTCCGGAGATGATGCGCATGGTACGCCGCTATACCCGAAGCGATGATACCGCCATCGAAATTGTGAACAATGGCATGCTCCGCGCCTTTAAAAAAATTCACACATTCGCCTTCAAAGGCAGTCTGGAAGGATGGTTAAGGCGATTGGTTTACCACTGCATGGCCGATTATTTTCGGGAAAACGCGCGCTATCTCCACTTTTTGGTTCTGGAAGACCACGATCAAAGCGTGCAACCCCGCGGGCTTGAATCATTTTATGAGGAAGATATCCTCAATGCTGTGCGTACACTCCCTCCCATGTCGCAGGAAGTTTTCAGGCTGTATGCAATTGAAGGATATTCACATGCTGAAATTGCACAGAACCTTCAGATGAGTGAGGGCACATCAAAGTGGCACCTGAGTACCGCCCGACAAAAACTCCGGGAGTTGCTACGGGTGGAATATCACATCACAACCGTAGCAAGACAAGGTTAACCCAATATACAGATAAAATCCCTGCACCATATTGACCACATTTTTAATCATGGACACGAAACTCACGGACAAAGGCTGGTCGGCAATGCGAAAGTTGCTCGACAAAGAAATGCCGGAAAAACCACGCCGCCGAATTTTCGGCTGGTGGTGGTTAGGACTCTTGCTCTTGCCCCTTGCGGGTTATGGCAGCTGGTATTGGCAACATCAAAAAGAACAAACAGGAAAAAATAAGGCGATTGCCTCCCGACAAGCGGCATTTCCTGATCCGATCGCTTCCACCCGATTAAATACCGCTGTGCAGCCTTCTCCTGCACAAGCGGCAGATATTGTCAACTCAACATCAGAAGGCACGAACACCCGGCCAACTGCCGCACCTTTACCGATTCAGCCAAACATTACGGACTTTTTCATCGAATCGCATGCAACGAATCTCACGGCTGCTTTGATGGTTGAAAACATACCCCAAAGCATCGAAAACACATCCCCCGCCGTCCGACAAACACTCGCATTAAAATGCATCAATATTGATCATTTCCGTGAAGTTTCCAATCAATCCGGCATCTTGCCTAGCCCTGCCCCCTGTGCAGCCGAACCGATTCAGCCGGCAGATAAAACCAGCAACCGTCGTTGGGCTTTCGGGGCAATAACCGCTGTTTCCAGCGAACAATTCAACCGGATCAACGGGTTTTCTACCGGGGTGAATGTGGACTGGAAATTTGCCCGCAAATGGGGGCTTCGCACCGGTTTTGCGTATAATATTCATTCCCCTCAAAACGTACATCGGCCGGTCGCATCCGTCACCTCGGATGCCTACGCTTCCAACGTGGATGGCGGGGTGGTAGTCGTTGATATCTCTACCGGCCAGGAGTTGGTCGGCAACGGCGGCAACCCCATATCCAGCGATTCGCTTGGCAACAGCGTACTCATCCCGGTACGCCGGCTGGAACGACTGGAAGTCCCTATTTCCGTATTCTGGCAACCCTTTCGCCCTGTAAAACTGTTTAGCGGCCTTTCTTTGATTCGTACGCTTTCGACCAAGGCCGACCGGGAAAACTATTCCGGCAATTACGTACTCCGGTTGAACGACCAGGTTGCTGAAGCAGATGTCAGCAAACTGAGTTCAAACGAACTCGACAAATGGAGCGCCTGCGCACTTTTCGGCGCAGGATTTCAGGTCGGCAAGTCATTTGAAGTCGGACTTACCGCCAAACTCCCCTTCAACCCCTACTCCAACACGCCAAAGTCGAATTATGATGCCCCCTATGGTGGCTCCAATTCATATCTGATCGCAACAAAGGGCAATAACCGCTCAAGCGATGCCCCGATGTTTTCTTTGTACGGAACTCTTTTCTTTTAATCTGTTGCAAAAACAAAACCAACCATTCTCCTGACCCAACCCCCGCAAAACCCATTCGGTTCGTATGAAGCAATGGAACCGTGACAGGTCGCTCCGATTTTCGGCAGCGGCCTGTTTTTTTGCAGGATTTTTGTATCAGGCCGTGGAAGCTAAAACGCATCAGTTGCTTTTGTTTTGCTACTTTTGGGCGAGAAATCAAACAGCATGAAAGCCAGGCCAGCACCGCAACCGGAAGAAAAACCCGAAACGCCCCGTGAAATAGATTTTGCAGCAGCCAGCGTCAGCCTGCGCTACGATGATGTTTTCCAATGGATTTATCCCAACGAAGTCTCCGATGTGCGCTGGCGGGATGGCGCCTATGAATTTGTGTGTCATAATGGCGTCGCATTGCGGGTTTCTGTTTGGAGTGCCGGCATTTTTAGATTGCGGTATTCGCCTGACGGCGTATTTCAACCCGATTTTTCCTATTCCATTGACCCATCCTTTGAACCTGAAAAAGTGACGGTTCGACTCGAAGAACGCGAAGGTGAATACCTGCTTGATTCCGGCGCCTTGCAAGTGGTAGTATCCAAACTGGACTTAAAAGTCAAATTTTATGACCAGGACGATCGTGTTTTGTGTGAAGATGAAGGCGGGTATGCCGCACGACGTACCATCATGAATGGCTGGTGTGAATTCATTATGGAGAAAAAATGCCATCGCAAGGAAGTGTTTTATGGCCTTGGCGACAAATCCTGCGGGGTTAATTTGTCGGGGAAAAAATTTGAAAACTGGTGTACCGATGCCTACGGTTTTGGCCGGGATACCGACCCGCTTTACCGGGCGGTACCGTTTTACTACGCACTTCATGCCGGAGTCGCATACGGCATCTTTTTCGACAACAGTTTCAAAACACATTTTGATTTTGATTCGCAGGAAAAAGGCGTTACGACCTTCCGGTCTGAAGGAGGCGAACTAAATTATTATTTCCTTTATGGCCCGGGGCTGAACGATGTGGCACGCAGTTATGCGCGGCTGACCGGCGTCCACGAATTGCCCCCCATGTGGACGTTGGGCTACCACCAGTGCCGCTGGAGTTATTACCCTGAATCGAGGGTCAGGGCCATCGCCCGTGAATTCCGGCAACGCAATATTCCATGCGACGCCCTCTACCTCGACATTGATTATATGGACGGGTATCGATGTTTTACCTGGGATCAAAAGGCGTTTCCGGCGCCCCGGCAACTTGCAGCTGATTTAAAAGCCGATGGATTTCAGACGGTCTGTATGATAGACCCGGGAATCAAAGAAGACCCCGCGTATTCGATTTATGCCGATGGGGTTGAAAACAACCGGTTTATCCGGACAGCCGACGGCGCCATTGCCAAAGGGCCGGTTTGGCCGGGATTTTGTGCCTTTCCCGATTTTACCCATCCTGATGTGCGTGAATGGTGGGGAACTTTGTACACTTCCTTGTATTGTCACGACGAAATTGCCGGTTTCTGGAACGATATGAATGAGCCGGCGGTTTTTCACGTCAATCACAAAACACTACCCGACCAGGTAATGCATCATCACGACGGCCATTGGTGCAGTCACAAAAAAGCGCACAACATCTACGGTTTGCAAATGAATCGGGCGTCGTGGGAAGGACTAAAAAAACTTCGACCGGAAAAACGGCCTTTCCTGCTTAGCCGGGCCTCATTCAGCGGGGGGCAACGCTTTTCGGCCATTTGGACAGGCGATAATTGCTCCGACTGGGAACATCTCCAAATTGCCAACATCCAATGTCAGCGCCTGGCGATATCCGGCTTCTCATTTTGTGGAACAGATATTGGCGGCTTCACAGGATGTACCGATGGAGAACTTTATGTTCGCTGGCTACAACTGGGCGTTTTTCATCCCTTTATGCGGACGCACAGCAAGGGGCAACATTCAGGCGGCGATTTCTTGCTGGAAGAAGAGTCAGACCACAGCCACCCGGGAAATGAACCCGTTGGACAATTACCTGTCAGCCAGGAACCCTGGTCGTTTGGGGTGAAATGGGAGCAATTGGCCAAAAAAGCCATTGAATTGCGTTATTGTTTACTACCTTGCCTGTACTCCGCTATGTGGTTGCACACACTTGACGGGACACCTGTACTGCGGCACCTTGCATTTGCTGATTCAACAGACCCCAAACTGCTGGAAACAGAACGTGATTTTTTGTTTGGCGAACACATTTTGGTCAGCCCGATCGTACAATCTAAAATACAGCGACAGGGAGTGTATTTGCCCAAAGGCAACTGGTATTATTTCTGGACCGGTCAGCCTGCCGCCGGAGAATTGTTCATTAGTGTTATACCTGAGGAAATCCCGTTTTTTGTGCGGGAGGGCGCTGTTTTACCCGTTTATCCCAACCGACAACACACCGGAGAACCTGTCACGGAATTGACCTTGTATGTCTACTATAAAAATGGCCTTGAAACCAGTCACTTATATGAAGACGCAGGTGAAGGGTATGCGCATCTGGCTGGCGAATTTTGTCTGAAAATTTTTGAAACTGAAGGCAAAAATGGCAATTTCAGCCTTCGACAGCGAAAAGAGGGGACATTCATGCCCGCATATGGAAAAGTAAAGGTATACCTGGTCGGCTTTCCGGCATTTGTCAGGAAATGTATGGTAGACGGCGCCGAAATTCCTATTAAAGAAATAAAATTGCGCGATCGTTCGCTCTACACCCTTACACTGCAACCAAATTTTGAGAAGGTAGAATGGGAGGGTTAAGCGTGTTGTTTATGCGACAAACAGAAATACTGCCCCGGACAGGGCCTGATCAGCATCATATTGTTCAAACATTGTTCTCTGTACCGTGCAAATACTGTTAATATGTTGAGTTGGCAAGATTTTGAAAAAGTGGAAATGCGTGTCGGCACCATCGTCGAAGTACACGATTTCCCAGAGGCCCGTAACCCGGCTTATCAGCTGTTGATTGATTTTGGTGAGTCGGGCATGAAACGCAGCTCGGCACAAATCACCGATCTGTATCGCAAGGAAGACCTGATCAACCGGCAAATTATTGCCGTGGTCAATTTCCCTCCCAAACAAATCGCCCGTTTTTTTTCCGAATGCCTGGTTCTCGGACTTGTCGGAAAAAACAAGCAAATCACGCTCATACAGCCGGAAAGCCCTGTGCCCAACGGACTTCGTGTAGCATAACCTGCCATTCTGACCATGTATTTTAACTGGCAACGCATCTCGCTTCATATTTTATTCTGGGCCGTTTACACGCCGCTGAATGCTGTTCTGAACTGCATTTTGTACCGTGTACCACTGCAGGAAAATTTTGAAATCGCCTTTATTGCCGAAGTTTTGTCGCTGCCGGTCAAGTGGCTGCTCACGTACTTTGTTTTCTATTATGTCATCCCACTGTACCTCGACCGAAGCAAGATCTGGAAACTTATCGGCCTGCTCCTGCTGGCCTTTGCCGTGGCAACAATTTTATACCGACTGGAAACCGCCTATATATTTTACCCGCTATTTCGTCCCGGAAAGTCATATAACCTGTTCAGTCCGGAGGGCTTGTTGCTTACAGAATTCGACCTGTTTATCACACTCGCTGCGGCTGTAACGATCAAAATGATCCGGGTGCACTACAAAAGCCTCGAATTCGAACAAGAGTTGATGCGTGAAAAACTGCAATCCGAACTCAGCTTTTTACGCGCGCAAACCAATCCCCACTTTTTATTCAACACCCTGAACAACCTCTACGTCCTGGCCCGAAAAAAAAGCGATAAAACTGCCGACGCCATCATGATGCTGTCGAAAATAATGCGTTTTGTCCTCTACGATTGTCGTGCCCCCCGCATTGCTGTCAGTGACGAAGCAAAAATAATTCGCGACTATATTGAATTGGAAAAGTTGCGATATAACAAGCGTTTGACGGTTGATTATCAAGAAGAACTTGACCTCCCTCACACCGCCATTGCGCCCCTGCTGCTGCTTCCATTCGTTGAAAACAGCTTCAAGCACGGCGCCGGCGGCACTACCGGCGACGTACATATCGCCATCAAGATTGGACTGAAAGAAAAAAAACTCCACTTTGTTGTTCAAAACACCCTGGATCCCGATGCGGACGCCAACAACTTGTCCGGCAGCGAATCCAGCGGCATTGGTTTGCGCAACGTGCAACGCCAACTGGCTTTGTTATACCCCGAACAACATGAACTCAAAACCAGCGGTGAGAATGGCGTTTTCATCGCCGAACTCACCATTGATCTTGCGGAAGAATAGCGTTCGCGTGATGAGATGTTGCCCCCAAAACCATCTTATTACTCAAAACTCATCCATCCCTTTTCCATGATTGTAGTAACCGGCGCGGCAGGGTTCATCGGCGCCTGCATGATTAAAAAACTCAATGATGCAGGCTACACGGATCTGCTTGTAGTAGACGATTTTAGTCGTCCTGATAAAAACCGGAACCTGGAGGGCAAAAAAACAGCCGGCCAGGTAGAACGCCGTAATTTTATTCGCTGGCTGGAGCGCAACTACTCCGATGTGGAAGCCGTGGTACACCTTGGCGCCCGAACCGATACGACAGAACAGAACGTTGCCATTTTTAACGAACTCAACCTCGAATACTCACAAGCCCTCTGGATGTTGTGTTGCGGCTTCGACTTGCCCCTGATTTATGCGAGCAGCGCCGCTACCTACGGATTAGGCGAACAGGGTTATTCCGACGAGCATGCCATCATTCCATTGCTCCAACCACTCAATCCGTACGGTCAAAGCAAGCAGGATTTTGATTTGTGGGTACTGGAAAAACAAAAAAATGGCGAGGCCCCACCCTTTTGGGCCGGCTTTAAATTTTTCAACGTTTACGGCCCCAACGAATACCACAAAGGCCGAATGGCCTCTGTTATTTTTCACACGGCACGACAAATTAAGGCAACCGGTGAAATGAAACTGTTCCGTTCGCATCGCCCTGATTTCAAAGACGGCGAGCAAAGCCGGGATTTTATCTACGTAAAAGATGTGGTGGATGTTTTGCAGTTTTTTCTGGAAAAAAAACCGGTTGCCGGCATTTTTAACCTTGGAACCGGAAAAGCCCGTACATTTTATGACCTGGCGAGCGGAACTTTTCACGCCATGGGCCTCCCCCCCCGTATTTCATTTGTGGATACGCCGGCTGATATTCGTGATACCTACCAGTATTTCACCCAGGCTGATATGAGCAAATTACGCGCTGCAGGCTATCTGGAGCCGTTTATTGGCCTGGAAGAAGGCATCGCTGATTATGTACAGCGATATTTGCTCGAAGAAAAAATATGGTAAAAATCATACCGCTGCCCTGGCTGTTGGGATTGATTCCCTGTCTGTTCATTATCTGCTGCGACCAATCTCCTGAAATGGTCGAAACACGCACTTCTTTTCGATACAACCAACACAATCCGATCACCTCACTCGACCCCGCATTTGCACGTACCCAAAACAATATCTGGGCGGTTGACTGCCTGTTTAACGGGCTGGTATCACTTGACGACGCCCTGCGTGTTGTTCCATGCATTGCAAAAGATTGGCAGATATCGCCGGATGGATTGACTTACCGGTTTCTGCTTAGAAAGGATGTTTTTTTTCACGACGATCCGGCTTTTACGGAAGGCAAAGGCCGCGCCGTGGTGGCTTCGGATGTGGTGTACAGTTTTCAGCGTCTGCTTGATACCGACTGGCCCAAACCGGGTTCATGGATTTTTAAAGACCGGGTGGCGAGTGATTCGGCATTTATAGCGGAAAATGATTCAGTTTTTGTACTTCGTCTGGCAGCGCCATTTCAGCCCATGCTGCAAATACTCAGTATGCATTATGCCAGTATCGTCCCTTTTGAAGTATGTGAATATTGGGGACGTGATTTTCGCAGGCATCCGATTGGAACCGGACCTTTTCGCTTTCGGATTTGGGCGGAGAATCAGGCGTTGGTACTGGTAAAAAACGAAAAATATTTTGAATACGACAGCCTGGGAGAACGATTGCCTTATCTGGATGCGGTAAGGATTTCCTTTATCGGTGACAGGAAAACCGCGTTCCTGGAATTCAAGAAAGGGAATCTTGATTATTTTTTCGGGTTGGAAAGTTCCTACATCCACGAATTGCTGGCGGCCGACGGAATGCTTCAGCCAGCCCTGCAAGCATCCATGTATTTTTTAAAAAACCCCTACTTGAATACCGAATACTTAGGAATTCGGCTGGATTCGACCCAATTGTCGCCTTTGCAACAAAAACAGGTCCGGCAGGCCCTGAATTATGGTTTTGATCGTGCGCAGATGTTGCGCACCTTGCGCAACAACGTGGGTCGGCCGGCAGATGCGGGATTTTCGCCCCGCGGGTTACCTTCTTATTCGCCCCAACTTACGCCGGGATATGTTTATGATGCGGCGCGCGCTACGCGTTTACTTGCTGAAGCCGGTTTTCCGGGGGGTAAAAATCTGCCCACTGTGACCTTGCTATGCAACAATGAGTATCTTGATCTCTGCACGTTTATTGTACGACAATGGGAAGAACTCGGGATCAGGGTACAGATTGAAGTGATTGAAACCGCTTTATTGCGCGAACGGATGCGCAAGGGGCAGGCGCCGTTCTTCCGGGCTTCCTGGATCGCCGATTACCCGGATGCTGAAAGTTTTCTGACCTGTTTTTATGGTAAAAACGGGGCGCCGCCCAACTATACCCATTTTGATGATGCTGAATATAATCGTCTGTATGAGGCTGCCTTGCGCGAAACGGATCGTGAAAAACGATTTGCTCTGTATGCGCTCATGGAAAAAAAACTAGTAGAGGAGGCGCCGGTTGTATTGCTGTTTTACGATGAAACAGCGCAGTTTGCCCGACATGGTATCAGCGGATTACCCCGCAATGCCATTAATTTGTTACAGTTAAAGAAAGTACGGAAAGCGCGATGATGCACAAAAACAGCAGCCCCGAATGGCGACAACCAATCGGGGCTGAAAAGCCGGAGTGTAAGGCAGTGGTTATGTTGAATAAACAAGGGGAATGTGCCTTCTCATCTTCCCGGTTGCGGCTTGCTCGCCGTGAGTCATAGTGTTTGCCCTGATTTGTGGGCCGTGATTTTTTGCAGGTGTGCTGCGTTTATTCGCAATTTTTCACAGTGTTTGCACTTGTCTCAATGAAAGTGTTTGTCCGTCGTCTTGTACAAGTGCCTGTTAATCAGAATTGTCCTTGCAGAACAGGTTATCGGTTGCCGGCGATGCCTCTTTTTAGTGCGTAGCTGATGGCTTCTCCTTTAGAGTTTACGTGTAATTTGCGATAAATCCCCTGAATATGGTTCTTCACCGTATCTGTACTGATAAAATGCTTTGCAGCAATCATTTTGTACGACAACCCGTCCACCAACGCCTCGAGAATTTCCTGCTCTCGAGGCGTCAGTCCGGTGGAAAGGCCATCATCATCGCTTTCAATAGTTTTGTTGTTGACAGTTGCAGCAGCAGTTGGGGTTGAAATATTATTCAAATGAAAGAATTGCAACACTTTCCGGGCAATTGCCGGACTCATCGGCGACCCCCCCTTATGTACCAGTCGAACGCTCTCTACCAACTCGTCGGGGCCTGATTTTTTTAGCAGATAACCGGTAGCGCCGTTTCTAAGTGCCTGAAAGATCCGGTCTTCTTCTTCACTTACGGTGAGCATCACGACCTGGCTGTTGGGGGAAGCTTCTTTTACGATAGCCGTGGCTTCAATCCCGTTGGTACCCGGCATATCAATGTCCATCAGCACGACTTCCGGTTTCAATTGTGACACAACCCGTCGCACTTCCGAGCAATCAGGGTAAGCGCCCATTACTTCGACATCAGGAGTGAAACGAAACAGGTGTAACAGGCTTTCCCGAAAATCACCGTTATCTTCAAAAATTACCAAACGCAATGCAGTCATGGGAAAATAATGGGGCGTGCTGTTGTTAGTACACGGATTATGCTACAAAGGTAAGTTGTCATACAGGGGGAGTAGAATAGGAAGTTATTACTAATCAAAGAAAATTGTCAGCTGTCTGCCTTTTTGCACAAAAAAAGGGTTGTGCAATTGCACAACCCCTACAATATTGCATAAATGATCAGATAAGCGAACTTTATTTCGCATCAGCGAAAAAATCTTTCACTTTATCTTTGTGGACGATCATTTGTTTGTACGTGTATTTGCCCGTAACCGGGTCTTTAACGGCTTTCACCACTTTTACATGGTCTTTGCCGGAGCCGGCGTTGGCGGCACGTTGTGCAACGCGGGCGTTTTTAGAGACTTTCTTTGCCATGATATCTCAAATTTGAGCGGTGAACAGAACGGTTTATTTGATTTCGCGGTGAACCGTGTATTTGCGCATGATCGAGTTGTATTTTTTCAACTCCATACGGTCAGGCGTGTTCTTGCGATTTTTTTGGGTGATATAACGCGACGTGCCGGGCAAGCCGCTGTTTTTATGCTCGGTGCATTCCAAAATCACCTGGATTCGGTTGCCTTTGCTTTTCTTTGCCATGGTATTTTACAATTTGAATTTTGTGTTTGCGGCGCAAACGCAAAAATTGAAATTTAAAAGTGTGAGGGTTTAACAGCCTTCCGGCACAGGGTAATAAGTGATTTCGCCTTTTTTCTCCAGTTTCTTAATGTACTGGTAAATTCCCAACTTGGAGATGGTGCGAATGGCGTTTGAACTCACTTTGAGCGTAACCCACTCATTCGTTTCAGGAATGAAAAACTTCTTGGTGTGAAGATTCGGGTAGAAACGGCGCTTGGTCTTTCGGTTGGAGTGTGAAACATAGTTTCCCGTGATGGGCTTCTTGCCCGTCAAATCGCAAACTCTGGACATTGAAACAAATTTTAAGTGTTCTAATTGAAATACTGTCCTCAAAAAATGAGTGTGCAAGAATCTAATTCTCACACACTCAAACACTTAACAGTAGTGGGTGACTCCGAGAGGACTCGAACCTCTAACCTTCTGATCCGTAGTCAGATGCTCTATCCATTAAGCTACGGAGCCATTCCTGTGGTTTTCGGGCGGCAAAGGTAATCTTTGGCAATCCTAAAAACCAAATCCCTTTTTATATTTTTGGAAATTTTCTGGATTTTATCGCATCGCCCCGTCCGATAGACATGACATAAACACCCCTTGGCCAACCGGTAGTTTCAAAATCAACATAATTCTCGGAAAATTGCTGAGGATATACGGCTTCTTCATACATCAATTGGCCCAGCATGTTAAACACCCTGAAATTATAGGGTTGAAAATTGGGCGTCTGGTAGAAGACCCGGAATTTATCGCCGCTGAGCAGGGTGCGCACTTCCACAAAATCCAGTTGCCCGACTTTCGCCCCCTTGCAAATTTCCCGGACTGCCGCCAACGCATTGCCCAGGTCAAGGTGCCCCTCTGTAGCAGTAATATCTTCCAGGGTGGCATTGGGTTCGGTATTATTCAAAATAGCGTCGCGTACCCGACGGGCGCAGGTGGTCGGATGGGTGATCGCGTCGCTGGTAAATTGTTCGCAACCCAGGCTGTATAACAAGGCCACCCCACCGGTTACATGCGGCGCCGCAGCCGAGCAACCACCAATCACTCCGTAACTTGCAATCGGATTATTGGTGCTACCACTGTTATATGTGGTGTAAGTATCCGACCCCGGCGCACCCAAATCTATAGAAATCTGCCCGTATGCAGCACTTGCCACCTTGTTGCCTGATTTATTGACATTGGTCACCGTAATCAGGTATTCGCTTTCGCAGGTCGTCGGCATATCGCCCACAATGTCCACATCCCAGGGATCATTGGCAGTAGCGGCAACACTTAATACGCCCAGTTTACCCAGCGAATCATACACTGCGCACCAAATCGGGTGATCTGCAGCAAAAGTGGTGTCAAATCCGAATGACGCATTGGTCGCAACGACAAAAGCTCCTTTGGCGCCGTTGGTCTGATTGTACAAACGACGGGTGGCGCCCACATACTCATAACCTTCTATGATCTCGCTTTCATAGTCCATCCCCGCTACATTCATCAGCTTTACCTGCCAGTTTACACCGGTCACCCCCTGATTGTTATTGCCGGCTGCGCCGACGATTCCGTTCACCGCCGTGCCGTGAAATCCCTTGGTACCCAGGTCATCGGCCTGGGTTTGTGGGTTCCATCCGCCAAAGTCATCCGGGAACCCATTGCCGTCGTCGTCAATGCCGTTGTTGGGAATTTCATGCCAGTTCCACCAGCGGTTGGGCGCCAGATCGGGGTGGGTGAGCAGTGCGCCTTTTTCAAGTACCGCTACGACAATAGTATCGCCGTTGAGGGTGAGTCCACCGGTAGAGGCCTCCCAGACCTCAGGGGCATTAATGAGGTTCATATCGCCCTGGCGCCACCAGTCGGGGTCGTTGGGCTCCAGCGTACGCTCCTTCACCTGGTGGTTCCACTGGGCCAGTTGAATGGCCGGGTAGCGACGCAATTGTTCGAGCCGGTCGGCAGCATTATCCTGTGTTTCATCATACTTCAACAGGTACATGCCCCAATGAGCAGAAAGTTCTTTTTGGAGTGAAAATGCGTTGTTGTAACGGCGGTTAAGCGCTTCAAGTACTACCTGCAAAGAATAGCCGGGCTGAAGTTGAACGATAATTTCGCCGGGGCGACGTTTGTCGGTGGTATTTTGCGCCTCCAAACCGTCGAAGTGCAGCAAGGCAAAAAGTAAAAAGCAGAAAATGTGTTTCATAAGCGGGTATTTGTACGGAAAAAGCATTTAAAAATGCTTGTATAAACTACTTGTGCGAATGGACAATCTTTTAGTTGCCTCAAAGAAATGTGTTTTGGATAAAAAGGTTGGGCCCTTATCCGAATAATTTTTCATAAAACGCCACTACCCGCTCATCGGTAATCACATCCCGCGGCTGAATAGGCTGGCGCAAAACCACCCCATCAAGGGTGCGGCAACGACTGAGTGCAACATACAGTTGGCCATGTTCAAAAGCGCCTCCTCCCAGGTCAATCAATACCCGGTCGAATGTTTTCCCCTGGCTTTTATGGATGGTGATGGCCCAGGCCAGCCGCAAGGGATACTGAATAAACGAGCCGACCACTTCTGTTTCGATTCCGCCGGTAGCGGCACCCTTGTAGCGAATCACATCCCACTCCGATTTGGGCACTTCGATACGGCGTTTTTTCCCCATTTCTTCCGTCTCCACCACGATGGTATCTCCGGAAAGATGGGTAATTTTCCCAATGGTGCCGTTTACAAACTTTCGTTCCTCAATGTCATTGCGCACAAACATCACCTGGGCCCCTTTTTTTAATTTGAGTGAAAACTCGGTAGGGTAAAGCGCGGGATCGAACTGGCCTTTCACCTCAGCCAAAAACTCGAGTTCGGGGTTATTTAACAAAGATAATTCCCGCTGATTAATGCGGTCGGCGGTGGCATTGCGCGCACAAAGTGTGATATAGCCCTCTGTTGTTGCAAAATTTGGCAAATGCCGTTCATTCAAGTCTTCGAGGTCGTCATAGTCGAGTGAATTGATCCGTACTGCTTCCAGAAGTCGCAAAAAATGCCGGGATTCCTGGCGATACACCTTCCGCAACTCCAGGGTTTCCATCTGAAATTCCGGATCCTGGAAAATTTTGGCCGAGAAGAAGTAGGGGCTT
>JANRLZ010000346.1:0-8921 GCA_033762055.1 Saprospiraceae bacterium | reverse complement strand
TGCCGGGCAATTAGTTTTATCGGATCACGGTGTAGGGGAGCAGGGTGAAAATTACCACTCTATACACCTGGATGGGCTTGCACCCGGTGTTTATTGGGTTGAATTCTGGTCAAAAAATCTAATGAAGAGAAACAAACTACTTTTGTTGGGGTAAATCTTTCAATTTCAAAGAACACTGTTGTTGTAAATGATCTCGATTAGTGGACAGCAAGAACAGGCGGGTGGACGAACTGCTCCTAATCAAGGTCATTTACAACAAGTCACAACCTCCCTCATCAGCTCCTGACCACCATCAACTTGCCACTTTGCATCAGCCCGTTGTTAAGGATACGGATGGTGTAAAATCCGGCGGAAAGATCGTTGACCAGCACGAGGTTGGGACCGGCCTGGGGGTTTTCAATTTTACGTACCGCTTTGCCTTCCGAATCGTAAATCGTAACAGATTGTACGGCAAAAGGCAGTTCGAGAGTAAACTGTTCGCCGGCAGGATTGGGATAATACAGGGCTTGCATCTGCTCGCCGGGGCGTTGCTGCGGGTCGTTTTCAAAACGGATTTCCGATTTTCCTTCGCAGGTTTCGATGCTGGTGTATTCCGTAATGAGCCGAACGAGCAACTGGTTGAGGGGTTCTACTTTATATTCGTCGGTGGTGGGTTCGAGGTGTTTGCCGCCTACCCCGGAATGGTCGGTGAGGAACACATAACTGCCATTGGTGGCCAGGCCAAAAAATTTCATCAAAAACTCGGTGTCTTTCTGAATACCACTGGCGGTTACCGGCACGATACGGATACCCAGTCGGGCGGCCTCGCGGATGCTTTTTTGCAGGCTTTCGTTGATCTCGCCGCCCTGGTGCGGACTGGCGTCAAGCAGCAGAAAACAGATGCGGGCAATGGCATTTTCGCTCCATTTTTGTCCGTAAACGGCTTCTTCCAGCGCGCTGTGTACCGCCTCGGGGTAGTCGCCGCCACCGCCGGCAAATTGTTGTTTGATAAAATCTACCGTTTTGCCGATCTCGGGAGAGAGCGCGCTGCTTTTGGTGATGTATTCATCGCCTTTGTCGCGGTAAAACACCGTTCCCATGCGGAAATTCAGGGCTGTATTCCGGCTTTTTGCCCGTTCGATTACATCCAGCAATTCGGTTTTCAGGTATTCAATTTCGTCGCCCATGCTGCCGGTGGCATCAACGGCCCACACGATGTCCACGTTTTTCGGAGCATTGCATTCCAGGATCATTTTAGCGTAATTAAAACCTTCGGCAGCCGGTTTCAACGAGGCGATCTCATGTTTTTGTCCGCCCACCCACACTTCAGCTTTCAAGGGGGCGCCTTCTTTTTCCGGCGTAAACAGCGCGGCCCAGAGTTCGGCCTTGCCGGTATTGTCGGTGCGCGCTTCCCACAGGGTTTTACCGTCGGCACTTTTTAACTGCACAACGGCATCAGCGACGGGAAAGTCGTTTTCATTGGTGAGTAGCACCGTGTAGCGCTGGCGTGGGTAAAAACCGTACATTTTCTGGTAGGCATCGGTTTCGCCATCGGCGAGCAGATCGCTCCAGTGGCGGTTCCAGTTGTGCAGGTCGTTCCATTCGCCGGCGGTAAGCAGTCCGGCCCGTGGGGCAGGCTGACCCGGTGTGCCATGCGATGCAGCTACCTCTGTCGTTGCTTCATCGCTTTCCGAGATGGTACCATCTTCCATATCCACCAGGATTATTTTTTCTTCATACGTTTCCGGTTCGAAAGCGATTTCAGCGCGTTTTTTTCGCCCGTCCACCACGATAATATCATCGGCAGGCGGGGCCGTGGGTTCGGTGACCGGTTTTGCGGGCGCAGGTTCGGCCGGTTTGCCGGCTTTTTTGGCCATGGCGGCGCCCCTTGTGCCGGCATATTCGGCAGGAGCGGCGGGTTTGGCTTTCGCCTTGTCGCTTCCGGGAGCAACACTCATTGCGGCAGAACGGCTTTCCCGTTTCGGCCTGGCGGCTACCACTACGACCTCATTTAATGCCGCACTGTTTGCTTTCATGATTACATCGAGCGTCTGCGTGGCGCCGGCGGGCAGTTTTACATCAACAAGGCGTTGGACGGTAAAACCGGTGTAGGAAAACTCCACTTCGTACGTATCCGGTTCGAGCTCGATGCGGTATTGGCCATTGACATCGGTGACCAAGCCCTTGATCAGATGGCGGTTTTTTTGTACTTTAACAGTGACGCCGATCAGCACCTCGCCGCGTTCGTCTTTAACGGTTCCGGTGAGGATGGTTTTTTCGGCAGGGGAAAAAACAGCGGTGATAAACAGCCAAAAAGAGGAAAGGAAGAGTGCAACTTTCATGCGCTTAGCGTTTGGGTGAAAAAATCAGGTGAATTGCATGCATGCCGGGAACGGATGAATCGTCGCCCGGAATTGCACAAAGTGCCGGAATTATTTTTACGCCTGCCGATTTTCAACCTGCATTCAGGGAGGTTCAGGCACAAAAAAGACGCTGTCTCACAGGTTTAATTTAGACAGGATTGACAAGATTTACAGGAAAATTACCCTAAAAAAAGTAAAAAAACCTGTAAATCTTGTCCTGACTAAAATCTTAACCTGTGAGACAGCGTCTTTTGCCTTTAGAGCCTGTCTCAACCGCAGCGCGAACGTACGCGTAGGTCGGGTTTTATCTTTTTTGAATTTCCACCGCCTGGAAAAGTTGCCCGTTTTTGTCTTCAAACGACAACACATAATTTCCCAGGGGTTGATTGGCGATGGAGTAGATATGGTCGGGGCTGGCATTGAAACGCGCTACTTCGCGACCATCCAGGGTGAAAAGGCGCATGGAAGCCACCTCATCCGCATTTTCCAATGTGAAATATTCCGTGGTCGGGTTGGGGAAAAGTTTCACATTGGCGAGCGGCAGATCGTTGGTACCGGTGAGTGTGCTCCAGGTATAAACAGCCGTCAGGGTGTCGGACGGGTTGCCGAGGTTCGTCAGCTTAACATGTACAATGCCCGAAGCAGCGCCGCCGGTAGCATTGTAGAAGTGTACCGTCATTTGCCCGCCTTCGTTGGCATTCAATGTAAATGTTTTGGTACCCACTGAAGGGAACCAGCATTGAATCGGGTCGCAAACCGCCGTTTCAATGTTGGGAGAAAGGCTGATGATGTTGCGCTCCCAACGCACCGTGATCGGCGCGTTCGACACGTTGTGGATATGCCCGTGAGCCGGAGAATCGTAGGTATCCATCGTTGTGATGGTATCTGAAGGGTTGGGCGTCACTTCAAAAGCGGAGGGCGACTGCGCTGCAGCCAGTTGTGCCAGACCGCACACGAGCAAAAGGGTAAAAATCAGATTTTTCATAACGGAAATGTCTCGAATTAGCAGGTTCGTGAAATAATTAAACAAAGGTACACCCAGCAGGCGTATGCCCCTACCTAATTTTGTTCGACCGAACAGTTTTGTACTAAATCGGACAAAATTAGCAAAATGAATTGGAGAAAACGGCTGCTTGCAACCTGTCTGTTCGTGTGGATACTGGCCCTGCGCCTGTCCGCCCAACTTCCCAATGGCAGCATGGCCCCGAATTTTATCGCACAAGATATTTACGGCCAAACCCACCATCTTTACGAATTGCTGGATTCTGGCAAAATCGTCGTGCTCGAAATCAGTGCAACCTGGTGCCCGCCTTGCTGGGTGTACCACAACAGCGGGGCCATGCAAGACCTTTACGAAGTCCACGGCCCTTCGGGCGACAATAAATTAAGGGTGCTTTGGGTGGAGGGCGATCCTTCTACCAATCTCAATTGCCTGTACGGCCCCGCCGGTTGCAACGGCGGCTCAACCGGAAATTATGTTGCCGGTACACCCTATCCGATTCTGGATAACGCCGCAATCGCCGCTGCCTACCAGATTTCCTATTACCCGAGCATTTTCATCATTTGCCCCAACAAAAAAACCTACGAAATAGACCCGGTGGATGCCGGCGCACTTTGGGACGCCGCCCGGCAATGCCCGGTCGCCTACGGAACACAAAATGCCGGTATCTTCCAATATAGCCCGGGTACCGAACTGCGCGAACTTTGCGGTAACCAGCAATTGGCGCCGCAATTTCAACTCACCAACCTGGGCAGCAGCCCGCTTACCCAGGCCAGTATCGAATTGCAATGGAACAATGATCCGGTGCAAAGCATCGAATGGACGGGCTACCTGTCCACCTATGGCGAATCGCTTGTCACCCTCCCCGAATCGGGATTCAGCAGTGCCGGAACCTTGAAAACCACGATCACCGGCATCAATAACGGCGCCAACGACGAAGATTTTTCCAACAATGCGCGCAGCGATAATTTTACCCTGGCCCCACAATTCAACACCACGGAAGTGCTGCTTCGCATCCGGACCGACAGTTACGGGGAAGAAACTTACTGGGAAGTCCGCGACGACCTGGGAAATGTACTCGAAAGCGGCGGCAACACGCTCGTCGGCTCCAATGGCGGCGGCGCTTTCCCGCTCGGCACCCCCAAAGGTCCGGGTACCTATGCCGACCTTGCCATCATCCGCGACACCCTGCACCTGCCCGCCAACGGCTGTTATTCGATCCACTTCTCCGACGGTTTCGGCGACGGCATGTGCTGCGATTACGGAACGGGGTATTACCGTTTGTATGATCTCGATAATCCGGCCAACCCGCTGATTACCGGTGGAAGTTTTGGCGATTATTCCCGGCGCGGATTCGGCGCCGGAACAGTATCCGGCGTCTGGCAAGCCGAAGCCATGCTTGATCTGGGCCTGTTCCCCAACCCCGCAACTGAAGTATTGAATGTTGAAATCGAGGCGCCTTCTGATGCTGAAATTGTCGGAAATGTATTTAATGCGCTCGGTCAATTGCAATATACCCTGCCGATCCAAAAAGCACAAACCGGCGGCAACGACTGGCAAATCGCTCTGTCTGCCTGGCCCGAAGGGGTGTATTACCTGCAAATTCGGTGGAATGACCGGACGGCAACCCGCGCGTTCATCGTCAGCCGCCCGTAACAACAGGGCGATAGGCTTCCATGTGCCGGGCAATGTATTTGCCAAGAATATCAAATTCGACATTTACCCGATCGCCCGCACGCAAGGTTCGGAAATTGGTATTTTCCCAGGTGTAAGGAATGATGGCAACGGAAAACAAACCATTTTGCGGTTGTACTACCGTCAGACTCACCCCGTTGATGCACACCGAACCTTTGTCAACCAGCAAGGCGCCGTAGCTTGTCGGGTAACGAAAGGAAAAACGCCAGGAACCGCCGGTTTCGGTGCTTTCCACGCATTCCAGCACATCATCCACATGCCCCTGCACGATGTGGCCGTCCAACCGACCGCCCATGGGCAGGCAGCGTTCGAGGTTGACCAGCGCGCCCGGTTGCCAGTCGCCCAAACGCGTTCGTCGCAGGGTTTCTTCCACGGCAGTCACCCGGTGGGTCTGTTCGCCGGTTTCCACCACCGTCAGGCAAACGCCGTCGTGACTCAGGCTCTGGTCAATTTTCAGTCCCGATGAAAGCGGGCTTTCCACGGTAAAATGAATGTTGGAGCGGTCTTTTTCAACCTTCCTGATGACGCCGAGCGATTCGATGATGCCTGTGAACACTTTTTTTAGGGATGAAGGATGAAGGATGAGGGATGAAGGATGAGGGATGAAGGATGAGGGATGAAGGATGAGGGATGAAGGATGAGGGATGAGGTACCATCACCCGTACAATTCATAATAAATCTGGTTGCGGGCATAGCCGGCTTTGATCAGCAGGTTGGCGACAGCGTCGTCAATCATACTGCTCCAGCCGCAGAGATAAAAGGCAACATCGGGGCGCGGCGTGGCGTATTCGGCCATGTACACCTGATGCACATGGCCTTTCCAGCCCGGCCAGTCGGGTTGTTGCGAAAGCACGATGTCGTAGCGAAAGCCCGGCATGCTGCGGGCGAGGTTTTCAAATTCATCGCGATATAAAATGCCACTTTCCTGACGTGTTCCGAAAATCAGGTGGATGTTGCGGTGGGGCCGACCTGAATTTTTCAGGTCGAGAATCATGCTGCGAAACGGGGCAATGCCCGTCCCGGTGCAGATAAAGACCAGGTCGTTGTCAATCGTTTCTGGCAGAATAAATCCGCCGTCGGGCCCTTTGAATTTCAGGGAAGAACCTTCCTGAATTTCATCAAAAAGAAATTTGGAGCCCAGGCCTTCCGAAGAACGCACGATACACAATTCAAGCGAATTGGAGCCGTCGGGCGCATTGGCGATGGAATAACTGCGCCAGCGCTGAAGCCGTTTATCACCAATGGGCAGATCCATGGTCACAAACTGACCGGCGCGGAAATCGAAGGAAGGTAATTCCGGCACTTCCAGCCGGAAACTGCGAACATTGGGGGCGATGGTATCTATTTTGCGGACAATGCCGTCGTGCCAGAGCGTAGGCATGGAATACGATGCGGTGATTCGTGTGATTTTTGTGAGCAGTGAAACAAACAAACCGGAAAAAAGGTCATTTCCCCTTCGATTTTTTGTGACGAAGATGGGAGGGCTGCCCCCCTTTTGCCAGGTAAATATCCTTGCGTCTGATTATCCCATCTTCACCCACTTGGCTTTGCTTTTTCCGCTGGCGATCACTTTTTCGATAAATCGCATGCCACGTACGCCGTCGTGGATACCGGGGAAATCGGCATGAATCGGGTCCGGTTTCCGGCCGGCTTCCTGTGCGCGGATGCAGTGGGCGAAGTTGCGGTAAATATTGGCGAATGCTTCCAGATAGCCTTCCGGGTGTCCGCCCGGAATACGGGCCGCCGCCTGTGCTTCGGGGTACAGTTGACCCACGCCGGTGCGATATACCTGCATCGGTTTGTCGAGCCATTTTACAATGAGCGAATTGGGTTCCATTTGCCGCCACTCCAGTCCGCCTTTTTCGCCGTACACCCGGATGTTGAGGTTGTTTTCCTCTCCTGCAGCTATCTGGCTGGCGTGCAGGACCCCTTTTGCGCCGCCTTCAAAACGCAGCAGCACATTGCCGTCGTCGTCGAGCAGGCGGCCGGGTACGAAAGTGCTGATGTCGGCGCACATTTCGCTGATTTTTAGTCCTGTTACGTATTCGGCGAGGTTTTCCGCATGGGTACCGATATCGCCCATAGCGCCGGCGATGCCGCTTTTGCCGGGGTCGGTGCGCCAGGCGGCCTGTTTTTGTCCGGAGGCTTCGAGGTGGGTACTGAGCCAGCCTTGCGGGTATTCGACCACCACTTTCCGGATCGCGCCCAGTTCGCCGTGGCGAATCATCTGGCGGGCTTGTTTGACCATCGGGTAGCCGGTGTAATTGTGCGTCAGTGCAAACACCAGTTCTGATTTGGCCACAATTTTTTCCAGCGTGAGGGCTTCCTTGAGGTTGAATGTGACGGGTTTGTCGCAAATAACGTGAAAGCCGTTTTCGAGCGCCATTTTGGCCGGCGCGAAATGGAGGTGGTTGGGCGTCACGATGCTGACAAATTGCATCCGCCGGTCGGGACGCAGGCGTTTTTCACGCAAAATCATGTCGCGAAACGTACCGTAACAACGCTCGTGTGGCAACCCCAGCGCAGCGCCGGAGGCTTTTGATTTTTCAGGATCGCTGCTGAATGCGCCACAAACGAGTTCAATCTCGCCGTCGAGCGCAGCAGCCATGCGGTGAACTGCGCCGATAAATGCGCCCTGGCCGCCGCCGACCATTCCCATGCGGAGTTTGTGTTTCATGATAATTGTTCATCTTGCCCGAACCGGCAACCGGATTCGGCTACTTTTTGTTGATGGTAAGTACGCAGGCGTTCAAATCTTTAAACTAATCCCGCCGGAGTACCTGGAAAAAATTATCCAAAGAAACAGCCGGGGGGTATATTTTGAAAAAATTCCGGCATTCTCTTATTTTTGGATGCCACAAAATTGAAAAAAACCTTCGGACATTTGCCCAAACATTCTTCATTTTCCCGCTATGACTCAAAATAACCTCATCCCCAATATACACAACTATTGCGACCGATGGTGCGAGCGTTGTGTATATATCGAACGCTGCGCGGTTGGACTGGAAACTTTGCGCCGCTGGAACCAGCCGGCGCCCATGTCGGATGAAGAAATTATCGGACAAACGACGGAAGATTTCAAGGCTTCGATTGATATGCTCGACGAGTTGCTGCGCAATGCCGGTATTGACCCGAATGACCTGGCCAACCAGCCCGACCCGCAGCCCGATCCGACCCTGGAAAAACTGGAAGAAGAAATGTTTGAAAAAAGTATGGCTTATTTCAAACAAACCGAGGCGTTTTTTCAAACCAATGAAGACTTCTTTGAAGAAAAACGCCAATTGGTACAGGATAAAGTAGACATGAGCCTGCCGGTTGATCTCGATCATCTCGGAAATATGCAGGACGCAGTTGAAACCATCCGTCAATACGCCTCGTTTATCGGCATCAAGGCCAGTCGTGCCATTTCCGGCATAGAAGACATGCACGATACCGAAATATGGGGCGATCCGCCTTATCAAAGCGACGCCAACGGAAGTGCCAAAGCCTGCCTGTACAGCATCGAACGCAGTCTCGGCGCCTGGGAAACCCTGCGCCGGGCCTGGCCGGAAAAAACCGATGAAATTCTCGACCTGCTTCTGATGCTCAGCCGCCTCCGCAAACAAATGCAGTCCCTTTTCCCCGACTGGGAAAAATTTGTCCGCCCCGGCTTTGATACCGAACCCCTGCAGGTACGACGCTTTGAAATGAACTGAACGACTTTTCGATTGATTCGATTTTTCGATTGATTCGATTGGTTCGATTTATTTATATTTACCCCTCATGTAATCGAATCAATCGAATCAATCGAATCAATCGAATCAATCGAATCAATCGAATCAATCGAATCAATCGAATCAATCGAATCAATCGAATCAATCGAATCAATCGAATCAATCGAATCA
>JANRLZ010000345.1:0-2862 GCA_033762055.1 Saprospiraceae bacterium | reverse complement strand
CAGCATGGAGCCGCCGCCGGTGAGCACGATACCCCCGATCAGGCGGCGTTCGTAGCCGGAGCGGCGCAGTTCCCAAAGCACGTAATCGAGGATTTCCTCCATACGGGCCTGGATGATACGGGCGAGATTTTTCTCGCTGATCTCCTTGTGTTCGCGGCCTTTAAGACCGGGAATGGTGATGATGCGGTTGTCGAAGACTTCTTCAGCCAGAGCAGAACCAAATTTAACCTTGAGTTTTTCTGCTTGTTGAGGCATCACCGTGCAACCTTCCTTGATGTCTTTGGTGATCACATTGCCCCCAAAAGGAATGACTGCCGTGTGGCGGATGATGCCATCCTGGAAGATGGTGATGTCGGTAGTACCACCGCCAATGTCAACCAGGGCAACTCCCGCTTCTTTTTCCTCTTCATTGAGCACGGACATAGCTGAAGCAATGGGCTCCAGGGTCATATTGGCTACCCGTAAACCTGCTTTTTCCACACAACGGTAGAGGTTGTTAGAGGCAGTAATTTGACCCGTGATGATGTGAAAATTGGCTTCCAGGCGTACCCCAGACATACCAATAGGATCCAGAATACCTTGTTCATTATCCACGGCATATTCTTGAGGGATGACATGGATGATTTTATCGCCAGGAGGTAGTACCAGTTTGTACATGTCGCTGATCAGGCGATCGATGTCTTCCTGGCTGATTTCTACCAAATTGTTGTCGCGCATGAGAATGCCCCGGTGTTGCAGGCTCTTGATGTGCTGACCAGCAATACCTACGTGTACCCAATCGAAATTGGCGTTCACGCCGCGTCGTGCTGCGATGACTGCTTCAGAAATGGCATTGACAGTTTTTTCGATATTGGAAACCACTCCGCGCAATACGCCCTCAGAGTTGACTTTTCCAACACCCAAAATTTCAAGTTTTCCATGCTGATTTTTTCGTCCCGCGATGGCGCATACCTTGGTTGTGCCGATATCTACGGCGACAACCACGTCCGATTTGCGAGCATTTGTTTCCATCATGAATGTTCAATTTGGCCTGTGTTACCAAAAAGGGCAATTTAGGCGGTTAATCCGGAGTAGGGTGTGTAAGCGTGTATCAGTAAGTTAGCTGCAATCCTGTCTCCGTAAAAATGGGATTCAATATTGTTAGTTTAGAAGTTGAGGGGTTGAGACGTTTAGGTTGATTTCGCCCATGTCACTGCGGCAGCCTAAACTTCTCAACTTTTCAACTACTTACAAATCACTTGTCCGCGATAGCGAACATCAATGCTACGGTATTTGCGCCAGCCCTCATAGGGTATGGCTTCACGGTAAAATATCTTAAGGTTCTGCATCTTCTGCTTAGCATCTTCGTACTTTCCAAATACAATCTTCTGATCCCCAATCAGGGGTGCCAGAATAAAGTCGCCATTGCTGCTCACAAAAATTTGTCCGATCATTGCACTCAAAAAGGCATCATTACGGAGGTCCTGGCTAAGCATGAATAACTGCCTCAACAGGTGTTTTTCGCGCTGCAAAAAGTCTGGTACATAAGCTGGAATACTGCCAGTGGCCACCACAACCCGAGCGGTGAAGTGTTTGGATAAAGGCATTCGTCGCCCATTTTTATCCAGGTAATAATTCCAGCCATCTTTGTCGATAATGCGAATGATGGGTTCTCTTTGCGTAACACTCACTCGCACAAAATCACGCGCATCAAGGTATACTTCGGCATCTTGTACCAGAGGATCTTTTTCCAGTACTTTTTCCAACCTTTCTATTTCTACCGTGCGTACCGAACGTGATTGTAGCTCATAACCAAAAGCTTTATGGATCAATTCTGTGACATCCACGGGCTGCATCAATAAATCTCCGTTAGGTAGAGGTTTGATCTCTACTTCAACGCCTTTGACCGCTTCACTTTTGCGGTGATTGACTGCTGATAATACCACCATTGCCCCAACCAATAGAGTGGCCATCCAACCCAAAGCTTTGAGCTGTTGCCGAGTGATCTTGTTGTTGTTTTTCGATTCGGCCATGCTATGGGTTGTTTTGTTGCTTCGTACTACTCAACCAATTTCCAATCGGCTCTACCAGCGTATCAATATCACCAGCTCCTAAAGTCAGCAACACCGACGGGCGATTTTTTTGCAGTGCTGGCAAAAGCTCCGCTTTATGGATTAGCTGCACATTAGGATTTTTCATCAGCTTTACCAGCATTTCAGAACTCACTCCTGGAATGGGGAGTTCCCGTGCCGGGTAAATATCTAACAAATAAATTTCGTCCAGTTTATCCAGGGCGTCCGCAAAACCTTCCGCAAAATCCCTCGTGCGGCTGTACAAATGCGGTTGAAAAACGCCGGTGATCTTGGCATCTGGGAACAATTCCCGCGCGGCACCAATTGCCGCATTCAGCTCGGTCGGGTGGTGGGCATAGTCGTCAAAAAAGGCCGTTTCTTCATCGCGATGGATGATTTCGAAGCGGCGTTTAACCCCTCTAAATGCCGCTAAACCACTGCGTACATCAGTCTCTTTGGCACCCAGCTGCAACGCAATAGAAAGAGCTACAGTAGCATTTTCTACATTGTGTCGCCCTGGTAAAGGCATACGCAATCCCTGAATTGTACCTTGTGGATGGGTATAGTCAAATACAAAATATCCTTTTTCTACCCGAATGTTGTGTGCCTGATAATCCCCTCCTTCTACGCCAAAACTGCGGTAACTGAGGCTGCCTTCAAAATGGTGTTGCAGGCGGTGTTGTAACCAGAGTGTTCCTCCGGGTTTAATTTGTTTCGCAAAAGCTTTAAAGCCGGTATTCAACAAAGTTTCTTCATCTCCATAAATGTCTAAATGGTCGGCGTCCATCGACATGATGGAAGCGATATCCGG